>DNPJ01000019.1:0-2262 GCA_003501485.1 Bacillota bacterium | reverse complement strand
AAAACAATTGTTAAAGATGAATCAAAATATTATCAATATAATTCTACATCTAAAAAATGGGAATATTATAGTCCATCAACAACCGCAAGCAGGATTTCATATTTGGATGATACATTTGGTCATGGAACAAATGTCGCTGCAACTGTTGCAGCTCAAATAAATAATATAGGAGGTTATGGAATAGCCCCTAATGTCGAATTATATGTTTACAAAGTAACTAACACTAATAATGGTTACGAATGGGGTGCCATTCAAAATGCCTTGCTCGATGCTATTTCACTTAAATTAGATGTTGTTAATATGTCTTTCCAATCTTACACACAAAAAGTGACATATGGTAGTTCATCAATGAGTGCTTCTTCAGGATGTAGTACAGTTTTATCTTCATATTTAACAAAGGCTTATAATGCAGGCATTACTCTGGTTGCAGCTGCGGGAAATTTCAATACATCTACTCTTTCATATCCCGCATCAAATGAACATGTTATTAGTGTTGGATCATGCGATGTTGACAACGATCAAAATTTTGTGAAGGCAGCTTATTCTAATTATGGTTCAAAAATAGATTTAGTTGCTCCTGGGACTGTATATGTTGCAAGCAAAGACTCATCAAGCGCATATAAGCAGACACAAGGAACATCGTTTTCTGCACCTCTTGTTACTGGTGCTATTGCGTTATACAAGCAAAAACATCCTAATGCTACACCAGATGAAATAGAACAAGCGCTATATGATAGCTGTTTTGAAATTGATGATAGTTCATCTCAATACGCAAATTGGGCTGGTCATGGTGCATTAAATGTATATGACTTTGTTTACGGCACAAGCGTGTCAATTGAAACAGTTCCATCTATAATTAGCGTTAGTCATAATGCACAATTTAAATCTAATCGCAGTTACGATGTTAACTGGTCTTTAAGCGACAGTTCTTTTGGCTCAATTGATAATAATGGAAATTTTACTCCTTTAAAAGAAGGGAATGTCACTGTAATAGTGGATGACCCAATTGACGGAACAACTGATAGCGTTGAAATTAATATAATTCCTGAAATAGTTGGGCTTGAATCAAACCCATCATCAATCAATTTAGTTGTAGAAGAAGATTACTATTTAGATATAAATTATGTTTTAAGTAACGGGGGAAGACATAAGGCTTCTTTTGCTGATTTAACAATGACGCTTCAGAGCGAAGATTTTTGTCTTCTAGATGATAACAATGGTTATTTATCTGCTCTTGGCGTTGGAAATACAACAATTTTAATTACTGATAAGTTCAATCATAATCTTGAAATTCCTGTTAATGCGGTTGAAAAAATTGTAGATGTCACAGGTATTAAATTAGACAAAAATGAAGCATTAATTAAAATTGGTGAAATAGTCTCTCTCAATGCTACGATTGAGCCAGAAAACGCCACTAATAAGAATATTATTTGGTCTAGCGAAGATGAAACAATAGCTACCGTAAATAATGGTTTAGTAACTGGAAAAAATGAAGGAACTACCAAGATTTTTGCAAAAAGTAGCGATGGGAAAATCGCTACTGAATGTGTTGTAACTGTTACAAAAGATGCTGAAATATCCACTAACGGGTATTGGAAACTTGTTACTCAAGTAACTGAATTACATGATCTTGATGAAATTGTTATCGGTTCAAAAAACAATAATGCACTAATGGGTAAAATTAGTGGCAATTTTTCATCTTCAATAGAACAAACATTTAACGAAGATCGTACTGATGAACTAAATAGTGATTCTCTAATTTTTGAACTTCATAAGGATAATGATAGCTGGCAACTCCTTTCAAAGTCTGACAATAAATATTTAACCTCAACCGCCCAAAAGAACATATCATTGTCAACAAGCACATCATTCGGGTGGAATATTACTATTGACAATGGTGATGCAACAATTACATATTATAAAACAAGCTATGGAAGAATTTTGTATAATGTAGTGTCACCAAGATTTACAACTTATACAAGCGCATTATCGAAGACAATGGTTCTTCCTCAGATATATCGCTATGTGATGACCGCAAATGAATGGGCAACATATTTTATTGGCGAAATAAATTGTGATATTACTGGAAAAAATGCACCTAGTATTGCAGGGTGGAATAATGCTAACAAAAAGTTTATTTCTTTAGATGATAATTACAAAAATATAATTAAAAATGCTACAGCAATTCAAGGAGAAAACGATATTGAAAATGCCGTGTATTTTTATGATTATATTTTAAATAAATATGGAACTAGCAATTAT
>DNPJ01000070.1 GCA_003501485.1 Bacillota bacterium | reverse complement strand
GGATTATGTTCATTAACAAGTGATGGAAAGAATTTGTATTACTACGATATGGATGGATATAAGATAATTAAAGCCAACACCAACGGTGTATTTGTTAAAAATATTTTAGATGGATTTGTTAAACCAGAAGATCCTACACCAACATCATTAGGTGGTGATATGGAAGAATATAATGGTTCGCTATATTACTTAGATATATGGGATGAAAAGACATTACATAGTTATAATCCTCAAACAAAAGAAAATACAAGATTGACCGCGAATAAAGTTGATAATTTTTCCATTATTGGCAATGAAATATATATGAACATGGTTACGAATTTAGTTAACAATGATACATATCGTTTTAATTTAAAAACAGGTGGAGAACCAGAAAAGATTAATACATATGATGGCTCTGACTATTTAAGTGATGGAACATATCTTTATTATGCTCAAGCAAATGCCGCTGGTGTTAAAACTGCGATAAGAAGAACAAACTTAGAAACATTGAAAGATGAGCAAATCTACGATAAAGGTGTTTCAAACCTTAGAATGGTGAATGGTGAATTATGCTTTATTGATGGTTATCAAATCTATTCTATGAATCTTGAAACACTAGTTTCTATGGAGATTAAGCCGAATGGAAAGTCTGTTCATACAACTGTATTTGACACCGATGGTACAACAATTTTTTATCGTGAAATGTATAGTGTTGCATATGCTATGAAACGTTTAAGCAGATATAACGTGAAAACTAATGAATATTCTGTGATGGCGCAAGATAAAACTGATCCAGTTAGTATTGTTTATCACGATGGTGATGTTTATTATTACACCGATACAACAAATGCAGCGAATAATGATTTATATAAAGTGTCCGTTAAAACATCATCGACTTCCCAAGGCACAATTCTTTTAGCGTGCAATTCGACATATTATGCAACTACATTTGCATTTGTAGGTAATAGCATTTTCTTTACAAATTATATTACTGTTGGACTATTTGGTGATTCACATATATATGAATTAGTAAACGGAAGTAATAAACCTACAAAGGTCGCTTAATTAATTTTAAAAAACCAGTAAACTACCACATTTAGTTGTCTAACTGGTTTTTCATTATGCATATTAAATAAGAAAACTAATCATTAAAAATGCATTTTGTTCTTATAAATTTTGAAAATATCGATTGTATCTTAAAAACTCTTTGTCATGTTTTCTTTTAAAATGTTTGTATAATGTTTATTTGTTTCAACGCTTCTTTGTGTATTCATAAAACGAACTTTATTTTTTAATTTAAAACTTGATTTTTTGATAATATTCACATTCTAATTCACGTATTTGTGTACTTCGTGCGCCTTGTTCTATTATTTTATTTGTGGTACATTATAAATGACAAAAAGACATTTTCAAATTAATTAGAGGTCTTGCATTATGATAAAAAGTATTTTATTGGGTTTGACAATTTTGTTTGGCGCTTTAGCGAAAATTGATTTCAATTACAAAAATACAAATGATAAATCCGATATTCAGTTATATTCTACCAATGAAGAAGACATTGAAATTTCTTCCAATGTTAATAATCCCGATATTCCTATCGATACTTCATCATCATCAAATTTAGTTACGTATAATTTGAAAGATTGTATCTATGAAAATAGAAATCTTGGCGATTTACGACATTTATTAGCGCAATACATAAACAATGAAATTGATTTTACAAAAGAGCTTTCTCATCAAAAAAATATTCAAAATAATTACAACAATGGAATTATAGGGGATAAAGATGATAGACAGCTCGTTTCGATGTCTAATTTTTACCCATATTCAGCAATTGGCCAAATGTCAATAGTTCATGATTTGAGGGAATATGATATCGAAAACAATGTCTATTTTCCTGAAAAGAATTATATTGGCACGTGCTTTATGATTGGATCAAATATTGCTCTTACAAACGGACATTGTGTTTTTGGTGAAATAACATCAGATTTAAATGGTGAAAAAAATACAAGATTTGCTGACTCTATAACAGTAAATTTTGGAAACGGATCAAATGGAAATATTACAAAGAAAGTATGGAAATCAACAATACCTAAAATATATTTTGAAACAAAATCTTATTTATATGATTGGGCAATATTAGAATTTGAAGAAGATGTTGGAAAGGATGTTGGATGGTTCGATTTAGAATATCAATATAGTGTTTTAGGAGACACTGTATATACATGTGGTTATCCAGCTGATTTTAAAAATTCAAACGATGTTTTAATGATGTGTGAAACCTCAGGAATAATCTTAGGGTTTGAAGGTGAAAATGTGTACAAAACGACGTTAGATATTCAGGGAGGGCAAAGTGGTTCTCCTATCTTGATAAAAAAAGATGGTGCTTTTAGTGCGATTGGCATTTTAGGATATTCACACCTCCACGATTATAGTGGTGGCCCTTTTATTAACCTTCTAATTAAAGCAACGCAAATATCTTTCGCAAGAGAATATGAAAATAGAATCAATTGGATTGAACCTAAAGATTATTCGTTTGATGATGCATATCCTATTGATGAAAGAACAATGAATAACTATTGCTTATCTACAATTGGTAGTTTTTCATTTCAAACAAAACGATTCCGAACAGGATATATACAAAACGAATACATTGTTATGTCTCCAATAAAAACCGGAATCAATGAGGCATTTATTGAATATAAATTCGATTTTAATATTTCAAGAATAGAAGTCGCATTATCTCATTGGAGGGAATTATCTAATGAATTATTATCAACTTCAACAGGAAAAGCTGAATTACAAATCAAAGTTGGAAATGAATGGATTATTTATAAAGATCTTTTATCAGATGAAATAAATTTGTCTAGAGATAGAGAGAAACCAAATTATTATCGGTTCTATTTTGAAGATAATATTAAAGAATTTAGATTTTATGCTTCAATCTTCGAACCAATTAATGTAGAAAGAAATAAAGGAAGGATTTGCATTGGCAATATGGCTATTTTTAGATGAAAAAAACATTATTATTTT
>DNPJ01000024.1 GCA_003501485.1 Bacillota bacterium | reverse complement strand
GTTGCAAAAGAAGCCTTAGGTATAGCGTCTCAGGTTTCCGACGAAACTTTTGTTATCGATATTATTAATAAAGTTTTAGAAGAAAATCCTCAAGCAATTATTGATTATAAAGAAGGAAAAGGAAGAGCGCTTGGTTTCCTTGTAGGACAAGTAATGAAAAAATCACAAGGAAAAGTTAATCCTAAACTCACCAACGAGTTATTATTGAAAGAACTTCAAAAGAGGTAATTATGAATAAAAATATTTTAGTTACTGGTGGTCTTGGTTATATTGGGTCACATACTGTTATTGAATTAATTGAAAATGGTTTTAATCCAGTCATCGTTGACAATTTGTGCAATAGCAAATTAGAAGTTTTAAATCGCATTGAAAAAATATGCGGTATTCGTCCTATTTTTTATCAAGTCGATGTTCGCGATGAAGAAAATTTGGATAAAGTTTTTGCTAGTAATAATATTGGAAGTGTAATTCATTTTGCTGGTTTAAAAGCAGTTGGCGAGTCCGTTGAAAAACCCCAACTTTATTATGATAACAACATCGGAAGCACTATTACGCTTTTAAATGTGATGAAAAAATATAATGTTAAAAATATCATTTTTTCTTCTAGCGCTACTGTGTACGGATCTCCAAAAAGAGTTCCTATCAAAGAAACAGATCCAATTGGGGAAGTAACTAATCCATATGCCGAAACTAAGGTTAAAATTGAAGAAATGTTGAATGTTCTTTACAAAGAAGATAAGTCATTTAATATTGCGATATTGCGCTATTTCAATCCTATCGGAGCACATAAATCTGGCTTAATAGGTGAAGATCCAAGAGGAATTCCAAATAATTTGATGCCTTATATAACACAAGTGGCGTGTGGGAAATTACCAATGTTAAGAATATTCGGAAACGATTACGATACAAAAGATGGAACATGCGTTAGAGATTATATTCACGTTGTTGATCTTGCACATGGTCATTTATTAGCTTTAAGAAAATTAGAAGAAAATCCAGGACTTGTAGTTTATAATTTAGGTACAAGTGTGGGAACTAGTGTTCTTGAACTTGTTAATGCCTTTATGAAGGCAAACAATATTGATATTCCATATGTTTTTGCTCCAAGGAGACCTGGCGATATAGCGGTTTGTTATGCTGACGCTACAAAAGCAAAAAACGAAATTGGTTTTATTGCAAAACATAACATTGTGGATTGCTGTCGTGATTCGTGGAATTATCAAAAGAAAAACCCAAATGGTTTAAATTAAGGAGGAAGATTATGGCAAGAGATGAAGTATCATTTGTTAACAAGTTTGGCGATACAATGTATGGCTATGCTTGGACAATTAAAGAACCAAAGGGCAATGTGATCATTGTTACCGGAATGGAAGAATACGCTTTGCGTTATGATGATTTTGCAAAATATCTTAACGAAAACGGCTATGATGTTTTTTGCTTTGACCATTATGGGCAAGGATTGAATGCACCAACGCCCGAAATGCAAGGGGTTGTTCCAATATCATTTTTCTCTAAATCTGTTAAAAATATTGATGAGATTGTAACACATTGTCGTGTTTCATGTTTACCTACAACAATCATTGCTCATTCTATGGGCTCATTTATGTTACAAGATTATATACAAAGGTTTACTGAGCACATTAATAAGGTTGTTTTGGTGGGAACAAATGGACCAAATGCTAAATTTGCATATGCTTTTGGCAAATTCATTACAAGACTTTGTTTAACTAAGAAAAATCGTGATAAAAAATTCTATAAAATGAATGACTTATTATTTAAGCAATATGAGAAACATTTTGATGAAGTAAGTGAATCAAATTGGATTAGTTTAAGTAAAGATAACGTCAATAAATATATTGTAGACCCTCAAACTGGTTATATTTCAACGCATGGTTTTTTCTATGAATTTATGAAAGGACTCAATCGTCTTTATAAAAAGAAATTTTTAAATAAAATTCGTAAAGACATGAATATTTTAATTGTTGCAGGTGATGATGATCCTGTTGGAGCGCATGGAAAAGGACCTGCTAAGCTAGCAAAGCTTTATGAAAAATTAGGTCTTGAAAACGTTGAATTACATCTTTACAAAGATCTTCGTCATGAAATATTAAATGAAGATAATAAAAAGGAGATTTATCAAGATATTCTTGCGTTTGTTGATAGGAAATGTCCAAAAGCAGAATCGTTCTTGAAATAATGATAATACGCCTTATGATTAAGGCGTTTTTATTTCTATTGATTTATAATTAATAATTAAATATTATTATAATTTCATTCAGGGAGGTTATTATCAATGAACAAATATGAAAACAAAACATTCATAGGCGAAAGAGCTTTATATAATATAAATAACTCAAAGATTAATAATTCTATATTTAAAGATGGAGAATCTCCTTTAAAAGAAACCAAAAATATTTCATTAGAAAATTGTCAATTCGAATGGAAATATCCACTTTGGTATTCAAAACATATTAAATGCGAAAACATTAAATTTTTAGAAACCGCTAGAAGTGGCATATGGTATACAAATGATATCGAAATCATTAATTCTATTATCGATGCTCCTAAAACGTTTAGAAGAGCAAAAAATATTACTCTTAAAAATGTAACATTAAATAATGCGCTTGAAACATTTTGGACTTGCAAATATATACAGTTAGTTAATATCACCGCAAAAGGAGACTATTTTGGGATGAATTCATCCAACATTGCTATTAATAATTTCAAATTAGATGGCAATTACGCTTTTGATGGCGGGAAAAATATTTATATAAGAAATGCTACCTTAAATAGCAAAGATTCTTTTTGGAATTGTAAAAATGTTACTGTCTGTGATTCTGTTATTAACGGCGAATATATTGGATGGAATAGCAAGGACATTACTTTTATTAATTGCAAAATCACTTCTCATCAAGGCCTTTGTTATATGAAAAATTTAAAAATGATTAATTGTGAATTAATAGATACTGATTTATGTTTTGAATTATGTGAAAATGTTGATGCGGAAATAATTTCGCATGTTACATCCATCAAAAATCCTATCTCTGGAAAAATACATGTTAAATCTGTTGGTGAATTGATTCTAGACGAGAATATGATTGATAGAAAGAAAACTAAAATAATAATCGATGAAAAAGTATAATTTTGATGACATTGCCGATAGGAGAAATACTAATTCCTTAAAATGGAATGTTTTAGATAATGAACTTCCTATGTGGGTTGCTGATATGGATTTTAAAGTATTGCCTGAAATACATGATGCAATAATTAAAAGAGCTACGATTAACGCTTTTGGTTATAGTGAGATACCAGATGAATATTATGATTCATACATTTATTGGTGGAAATCTCATCACGACGTTACACTAAAGCGAGAAAACCTTGTTTTTGTAACAGGTGTTATATCGGGTTTAGATACAATATTTAAATATCTATTAAATGATGGGGACAAAGTGTTAATGTTTTCACCAAACTACAATGTTTTTTATAGTTGTTTGAATAACAATAGATTAATTCCAGTTATTTATAACTTTGAATATAGCAATTATTCTTATTTATTGGATTTTTCTAAAATAGAACAATTGATTATTGACAATAAACCTAAAGCATTTTTGTTGTGCAATCCTCATAATCCATTCGGAATGATTTTTGATGATGAACAAATAAAAGGTTTTATAAATTTATGTAAAAAATATAATTTACTTTTAATTTCAGATGAAATACATATAGATATAAAAGAAAATATAGCGAAAACTGTATCAGTGCTTAAATATCATTTTTATAATAATGTTATCGCTCTTTTATCTCCTTCTAAGGCTTTTAACTTAGCTGGTCTACAATCAGCAGTAATTGCTACATACAATAATGAAATAAGAGATGTTTTGCAATCAGGTGTTTATAAAGAAGATGTTGGAGAACCGAATTTCTTTGCGGTTGATGTAACAATAGCGGCATTTAAATATGGGGATGAATATAATAAACAATTAAATGACTATATATCTAGAAACAAAAAGTATTTGGAAGAATTTGTTAAAAAGGAAATACCGACACTACATGTTATAAACGGCAATGCAACATATTTGATGTGGATTGACATCTCATCTGTTTCAAACGATAGTGTTGTTTTTACACAACAATTAAGGAACAAAACAGGTCTTTATGTTTCAAATGGTTTTCAATATGGTGAAAATGGTAAAACTTTTATAAGAATTAATGTCGCAACATCTCTTGAAAATGTGAAAATGTGTTGCGAAAAACTAAAAGCTTTTGTTCTTGGTAAATAAAAAAACAAGCAATTTGCTTGTTTTTTAGTAATGTTCTTTGTTTTATTCTTCCTTTTTTGATTCGCTAATTAAACCAAGAATACCAGCAGCAATTCCAAAATATGTGCTGCTTAATGCACCAAAGACAATAGAAATAATATACATGTTTTTAGTTTGATCTTTGCGCGCTTTAACCGAAAAAATCAATGACAGCATAGACATAACGGTCAATTCGAAAAATGCAATTCCCATGCTAATAGCAAGAAGACTTACATATTCATCAACAGTAATTATCCCTGAATATTCTGGTGGAAGAACAATTCCAGTAATTTCTCCGGCTTGATAAAGTAGTGGTATAACAGTAGAGAAAATAATTCCACATGTTAAATATGTTGCTATTCCTACTGCGGATAGAACGATACTAATTATGTAAAATGTTTGTGATAATTTTTTTAGCATATTTTTACCCCCTGATAATATTATTAATCATGTTTTCAAAGTGTTCAAGATTCGCTTGTCCATTTGCAAAAATATAGATTTTGATTTTTGGTTCTGTTCCTGAAGGTCTTATAGTAATCGTTTCTCCTCCTTTAAGGAAGAACTTAACAACATCACTTTTTGGAAGATTTGTATCTTCTTCATGATTTTTAAAGTAAATTTTACCTTTAAGATAGTCGCCTATATGGTCAACATTACCAATAATCTCTTTAATTTTTTCTCCTCTAAAATCTTTCATTAGATTTTTGATCTTTTCTTTACCTTCAAGACCATCGAATTCATATGCAAGAGTTGCAGTTTTGAAATCGCCATATTTGCTATATAGTTCTTGAAGTCTATCATAAAGTGTTTTTCCAATGGTTTTATAATGATTTGCCATTTCAGCGACAAGAAGAGCAGCGTTAACAGCATCTTTATCTCTTACATCTGTATTTGTTAAATAACCACATGATTCTTCAAAACCGAACATATAGCGGTTCTCTTCGCCTTTTCTTTCAAGGAAAAGAATTTGTTCACCAATAAATTTAAAGCCGGTTAACACTTCTTTAACATCCACTCCATAGTCCTTGGCCATGATATTGACCATATCTGAAGAAACTATTGTTTTTACAACAACTGGATTTTTTGGAAGAGTTCCTTGTTCTTTTCTTTGATGATAAATAAAATCGAATAACAAAATTCCAACTTCGTTTCCAGTTAATATAATTGCATTACCATTTTGATTATTAACAACGCCAACACGGTCGCTGTCTGGATCGGTTGCTATTAAAATATCATCGCCTTTTTCAAGCATTAATTTAATGCCTAATGATAAAGCTTCTTTCATTTCTGGGTTTGGGTATGGTGCAGTTGGAAAATTTCCGTCTGGGTATTCTTGTTCTTTAACAATATCAACGTTTTTAAAACCGTCTTTATCTAATACAGATGTGACACACTTTCTTCCAGCTCCATTAAGTGGTGTGTAAGCTAATTTAAGTATTCTTTCTTCTTTTTCTTTTTTAATTAATGATTGACCTAAACATGATTTTAAATATTCTTCAACAAGTGAATCAGGAATAAGTTCAATCATTTTATCATTGAATAATTTTTCTTCATCATTTGTGTACTTTATATCATCAAACATGTCGATGTTTTCAATTTCTTTTAAGACGGCATTTGCTGAGTCAACAGTCATCTGACATCCGTCGTTGCCATAAACTTTATATCCATTATACTGTTTTGGATTGTGTGATGCTGTGACAACAATTCCAGCATCTGAATGAAGATGTCTTACCGCAAAAGAAAGTGATGGTGTAGGCATGAGTTCTTTATAGATGTGGACTTTTATGCCATTTGAAGCCAAAACATTCGCAGCTTCTAACGCAAATAAGCGTGAATTATTTCTTGAGTCGTGAGCAATTGATACACTTGGATGTGGATTAGTTTTAAGCAAATAATTTGCTAAACCTTGAGAAGCGTGGCGAATAACATATTTATTCATTCTGTTGGTTCCAAGACCCATTATTCCACGCAAACCACCTGTTCCAAATTCAAGATCGCCAACAAATCTGTCTTCGATTTCTTTTTCATTAGTTTCAAGATTTTTTAATTCATTTCTTTCTTCGCTTGTTAATTCTTTTTCGTTTAACCAGCGGAGATATCGATTATAAATTTCTTTTGTCATTCTTTTCACCTCAAAATCATTTTAGCATATATAAATTTATTTTATTAAAAATTATCGTTTTTATTGAAAGCAAATAAAGCGATGTTATCATATAAGAGTTAGCAATGACTAACTAGAAAGAATAAGAGCACATGGAAAGATTCAAAGTAAGCAAAATATATGGATTCAAAAAATATCTTGTTTCTATGGTATTTAGTTTTGTTTTACTATTATCCTTAATTATCATCTCCGTATTATTTTCTCCATTAAATAGTAAATTATATTCATTCTTTCCGTTTTTGTTCTCCGTTATTTTATGTGCTCTTTTCTTTATTGTATTTTCTATACGATTGATTCGTTTTCTATATAGATATAAATCATTTATAAATAAAAACGGAAAAGTTAAGTATATTCAATTTGATAAATGCAATATGAATAATTCATTAATAGGAAAAGACAACAATAAGGAAATTGATGTTTATCTTTTAGCAAATAAGTATACCGAGTATTGTTTTGATTTTAATAAAAATAAAGCTATTAAGTGCTTCATTATTGATGATAAAAAGCAAAAAGCGGTTTTGTATAATTAATTATTTTATTTCTATGTTAAACTTTAATTGAGGTTTTTTATTATGAAAATTTGCATCTTAGGTAGTGGTACATGGGGTAGTGCGTTAGCTAACCTTTTAGCGGGTTATAAAAATGAGGTTTTTTGTTGGTCAAAATTTGATGATGAAGCTAATTCATTAAATAAAACACACATTCATAAAAATTTGCCAAATGTACAATTGGATGAATCAATTGTATTTTCATCTAATATCGAAGAATGTGTTAAAGATTCTCAATTAGTTGTTTTTGCTGTTCCTTCATCTTTTATTAGAACAACTGCAGATGAATTTAAAAAGTATTATAAACATCAACTACTTGTAGATGTTGCAAAAGGAATTGAAAATAATACTTTCCTAACAACATCAGAAATAATCGAAGAT
>DNPJ01000001.1:4998-5169 GCA_003501485.1 Bacillota bacterium | reverse complement strand
TCATTCTTTGAGTTATCCATTCCTCTGAATAACCTTTTTCTCTATATGTAGCAATCGCTCTATCTATTGCTTTTTGTGGGTCTGCAATTTCATCTAATCTTTCGCTTCCAACCTGAGCAAGCCAAATTTTAAATGGTTCTGCTTTTTTACTTGGAATTGATTGAATAAGAC
>DNPJ01000001.1:0-4892 GCA_003501485.1 Bacillota bacterium | reverse complement strand
TACCTGGGGACAATTTGTCCCTAGGTAAGCACCTAGTTCCACATCTCTTTTTCTCATTTTTTTGAGATAATCAGTAGGGTTTGAAGTGTCTGCCAATACAGCGACAATATCTACCAACGAAAAATACCAATCTTCTTCTTGTTCGTTCCACTCAGTTCTAATTTTTTTATTTTCAAAAACTTTAATGTTAGACATATTTTTCTCCTTTGGATAGATTATATCATAAAAAAGAGCAATTTGTATCAAAATTTTATAAAACTTAAATAATAAAAATGACATGCTTTTTATTGCAAGTCATTTTTGTACTCATCAATTTTTAGTAATTGTTTCATTTTTCTAACATTAAAACTATATTCGTCGTCAGTAAATAACTCAAATCTCTGATATTCATTTGGAGTAATCAAATAAATTCCATCTGTAGTTACATAATAAATAAAATTAAATCGTAATGCAAATTTGTTTGATTCTATTTCTTCAGAATATACTTGTCTTACTTGTTGTGCATTTAAATTTCCATTTGCTCTCGCTAAATTTAAAATAATTAAAGATACATTTGTACAGCTTTTATAGTTGCCGTTATTTAACTTGTTTAATTTTTTATTTATCTCTTTCCTATAATTTTCAATCATCCAATCTATACTATGTCCCAAATCTAAAGTTGAAGTAGAACAAATTCGATTGTTGATTATTGTCATATTCAAATTAACTTTATTAAAAACATGGGCGGGATTGTTGTTTTTTATTGATAAATATTTTGAATAATCATAATTAATTTTTATCAATTCTTTGGTTACATCATTATGTAAAAAATCTATAGGAGCTTCACATTGAACTACTTCAAAGCCACAGTTTTTGCTATCGTTATAAATATCTGGCAAGCCCAAATTAGTTTTTGCTCCAACATTCCATACATTATTAGGTGATATATAACTATCTACTAATTGAGTTGCAAACACTTCGGAGCGGGTTGTACTATTATTTCTGATTTCTTCAGTTTCTAAATATCGTTGGTTTATCTTTATCATATATCTACTCTTTTTAAGAAATTTATAAATTGCTCTTTTGTGATATTTTTTTCTTCGCCATTAATCAACTGAGTAACATGCCAAACATCATCTCTTAAAACCGGCAAATAAAATATATACCCAGTAATTTTAGATGCTTGTTTGTAACATTTTTTTAATTCCTCAAGTTTTATTTTATATTCCAAATCATCAAACATCGCTGGCGTAGAATTAGAGATATTTACACTTTTTACTTCAAATATATGAATTCTATCATATGAATCTTTTAAAATAAAATCAGGATATGAAGAATGAATACCATTTAAATAATATTCAAATTTTAAATTTGAATTTGAAATATAATTTTTACCCCATAAATATTTAGGACATGCATTTATTTTACTTGGTTCAACTTCCTTTAACATATTAAGTTGACCCGCATTTGGATTATTTTGCCCAACAAAAACTCTTTTTGTAACTCTATTTGAAAAATCTGCATTGTCTTGAGTTGAAACATCCTTTAATATGTTAGCCCATTCTCTTTCTGCATCACTGTCAAACGAAAATTTGTCCTTACCATCATTTCGTTTCCAAACCCAATCTGAAATATTGACATAATTACCATTATCAACATAATTTGAAATAACAGGGAAAGAGCTTTCTATAATGTTATTTGAGTTGTCTCTAGACACTTCCATACTTTGCTCATAATCACAATTAAATTTGTCATTTTCTTGTTTAATTTTATCAAGATTTTCGGTAAATTTCCACCATTTATTATACGAATTTGAATATTCATAACATAAATTTTTGATGGAGTTATCTGATTTATTGAGATTTTTATACAAAGAGAAGATATTACTATATGTTGAAATTTGAGGTTGATTTTCAATAAAACTTGCTAAATCAAAATTTCGCTTATTTGTTAATGACTTTAATTTAGTAGTCTTAATTTTTATATTTTCTGTTATATCTGTTGTCTCATTCCACAATCTTACATTAAATATCTTTTTCCTTTCTTTTGGCATTATACCCCAAATCCATGCAGTTGTTGCCAAATTTTGAGCTTCTGCGTTAAGATTTTCAAAATCAAGAAGTCTAGGGTTTCTTCTTACTCTACCCATTACTTGTTCATCTAATTGTGCACTGTCTGTATCCCTAACTTGATAAAGCATGCATGCTCTTGGAATATCCCAACCTTCAGAAATAACCATCTTAAAGATAATAATATCTATCGTTGATGTGTTTTCTTTTGCATAATCTTTCCATTTATCTACTGGCAACTTTTTAGCCTTAAATACATCGTTTGTGTTGCAATTTTTATCATTATCAACTATTAATATCCATTTTAAATCTTGATGCTCTGCTTTATTAAGTTCGGGCATAATTAAGTTATTTATTTCATAATCTGCTTTATCTTTGTTTGAAATTTGAATAATTAAACACGGATTAACTCCTAACATATTTCTATAATTGTCCTTAATTTCTTCAAACTTACATATTGCATCAGCTACAGTTTCATTGTCGTTGCCCATTTCAATGTGTTTTATTAGCTTTGCATTAACAGCTTCTTCATCAGTTATTTCAACATCAGGATTTTGTCCACGTTTTAAATTCGGAGTTGCGGAAAAGTTAATAATTTTTGAAAATATTGCAGATTTTATACTATCTAGGTTATTGGTTGCAATGTGGCATTCATCTTTTATTAAATAAACTTTTTTACCTAAACCACCAAAAAATTCATCTAACGTAAGCGTCTGTAAAAAATTTTCCATAGCACCTTGCATTAGACGACCACCTTTTTTAAATAAATCACGAGGTAGAAGATAAACATTATGATCAGTAGGAATAAATAATCTTTCTTCACCAGAGATATCTGTATTGATTAAGTAAGGATTTATATTTGGGAAGTTTCCGTTATCTTTATATTGACAAAATTTTTCATAATTCTGTTTAGCTAAATCGCCTTTTGAAAGAGTAGAAACAAGAAATACTATGTTATTTGACTTTTCTAATACTTGATTCATTAAATCAGCCATCATATAGGTTTTTCCACTACCAGTTGGAGCTCTAAATGTTAGTTCATCTTGTGTTTCTATTTATTGAATCAGTTTTGAAACTGCACCATTTTGAAGGTCAATAATTTCTTGAAGCATTACTTATCCTCCATTCGTTTTCTATACTCGATATCATTTTCTATGTACTTTTGAGTGCCTTCAAAATTTGAACAAACCCATTCAACCTTTTCTTTTATTGTATTAAATTTAGTCTGATTATATAAAGTTTCATCAATTACATCAAAAGGGGTTTTACCTTCTGCATTTTCAAAATTTGCAACAGACTTTATTTCATAAACATCAAGATTATCACCATATGGAGTGTTCTTTTTTATCCATTCAAAATCTTTTGTTCCATCGTAACAACTTCCAGTCATAATTCTTTTCAATCTTTTACTCGTAACATCTATCGCTATGCCATTAGGATTAGTATCCGTAATTTCATTATTAGTGCAAAGAATAAATTTTCTATTCCCATTATCAACTTTATTTAATTCCAATACAGAATGTCCTGTAGTTCCTGAACCAGCAAAAAAATCTAGAATTATTGCATCTTTATTAGGGCAAACCATCTTTATTAGTTCAAATATTAAAGAAGATGGTTTAGGATTTTTAAATAGAGTACTTCCATCTTTAAATATAGTGTCAAGTTCTTTTTTACCATTATCATTTGAATATTTGTTATCCATGTATGACATAGTTGTATATGATTTAGTTGCGTCAATCATTTCTAGCTCATTTTTACCATTCTTTTTCCTACAATTTAAATATGATTTTGTATATATTCTGTCATTCTTTACGACGAACATTTTATTTTCTAATCCCCACTGAACAGCACTTTTTGACCATCGCCAAACCCAATCGGTTACGCCATGATGCCCATTATGTCTCTGTTCCATAGTTGCCTTTGAGCCACCGGGATAAAATTTTCTACCATCAATCTCAATTTCGTAATCCATTGTTGTACTATATTGCAAAGAATTGTAATCAAGCGTTTGGGTTAAAGCATATTTGCCCCTTGTTGCAACGAATTCGTCCTCATACTTATACTTAGACAAATCTGTTTTATCTTCTTGACTAAATTTTATATCGTTTGAAACAGTATAACCTATAATATAATCATTATTCTTTGCAATAGTTTGTGTAGATTTTCCACCTTTCTTAGTTATTCTAGGGACATTAAGCAAAAAACAATTCTCACCAAATATTTCATCCATTAGGCATTTTATATATGCTTGATTTTTGTCATCAATAGACACAAAAATTACACCATCTTTTGATAATAGCTTTTGAGCCAATATCAATCTAGGATACATCATTGAAAGTAAATTGTCTCTTGTTAATGCATTGTCATAATTTGTTTGAGCAAATTCACCCATACTATCTTTTCCATAAGGCGGATCAATATAGATAACATCAATCATTCCACGATATGAAACAAGCAAATTCAATAAAGCATCATAATTATCACCAATAATAAGTTTATGTGTAATACCATCTTCACTAGTCTTAAAACTCAATTCATTATTTTTTGATAAATATTTAATTGTATTGCCAAATTTTTCAAGTCTTTTGTCAAAATGCAACCCTGTCCTTTTATATGTTGTGCCCAATTCAGCTATTGCAATAGCTTCTGTCAGAGTATCGACTTGATTAATTAACTTTATTAACAAGTCTGCATTACTTTTTTCAATTATCTTATCTTCAACTCTACGAGTTATATCAGCAACTAAATCAAGTTTGCTCTGTTCCAAATCGTTTGTTTCTAACATCATTTCAACCACCTTATCCATGTACAAGCGAAAACTGATTCTGTTCATCAATTGATTTA
>DNPJ01000120.1:729-4186 GCA_003501485.1 Bacillota bacterium | reverse complement strand
TAAGAGAAAAGGTCTTTTCTAAATATAAAAAAGTGAGTTTGAGATTTACTCTACGTTAATGTTTATAAGTATATATGTTTATACGTCTATAAGTTTACGTATAAGCATATATACTTTAAAAAGCTATAGTCTTAAATTATAGATATTTACATTAGTAACTAACCTAATCAGTAGCAGCAGGTTTAATTTCGCCAAGAAGTGCTCCCATTTCCTTATGATCTCTCCAAACAAATACATCATTCATAAAGTCTAACAACTTTGAGTGATAGAGATTTACCTGTGCTTCAACTTGGGTATAGTCATCCAAGGAAGTTTCTTTGGATATGGCAAGGAGCTGTAAATTCAAGTCATCCAACATGTCTAAAATGTTCGTTAACTTCATATAGACCTGTTTATAGAAATCTCTTTTCTCTATTTCTTGTTGATGAGTTGCCTCCAGAATTACTCTTAATCCTTCATCTTGTTCTGATAAATCTAAATCTTCTACTGGAAGGAATGCAAATGCTGCATCATCGCCAGCTAAGATAAAAAAGGCAACTAACCTATCTCTACCCTTCCATACATGGAATGGATCATTCTTTAACCAATTGCTCACCTTGCGAACAGATGGTATTGATGAGTTAAAACTAGTAACAATCTTTATCATAATTACAAAATATTATTCACCAAAATTAAGTCTTCCTTGTACACCTTTTCCTGGTTTATTACCATACATATACGGAATACCATAGTCCTCATAGAACATCTTACAAATAGAGCCACAAATTTGCCTCTCGTTTGTGTCGTAATCACTCTTGGAATACCTGGTGACTATTTTACGGAGTTGCTTAATCATTTTATCAAGAATCTCAACCTTCTCAGATGAACTATCCACTGGAGCTATGGCCCTGCTAATTGCTGTTATATAATAACTAGCCTGCTCACTTCTAAAGTGCTTTCTTAGAACAGTATTAATTAAAGTAAGCTGCTCGGTAAATTTCTTAGTATAGTCTTGAGAAAGGACTTTAATCGTAGTAGGTGTGATTGGTTTCTTTACCCCCAATCGAGCTGTATTACCATTAGTCGTAACTATAAAATAATAAGCTGTCACAGCACCTCTCGAATTTTTGCTTTTCACCTTATATTCAAAATACAAGTCACAAAGTCCTTGATCATATAGCTTTCTAATATCGTTCTTGGCTTTGTCTAAAACTCTTCTCTTGAAATCAGAACCATTTTTATATTGCTCTTTTTGTATAATATTACCTTTATCATCTCGCACTTCAAGGAGATTGAACATCCTTTTAATTTCCTCTACAGTCAGGAAAAATATATTGTCCTTTTTATTGCGAAACTGGCAACAAAACTCATAAAAGCGTTGTGAGTAAACACTTTTAAAACTCATCTCGATATACATGTCAAAAACAGTAAACTCAGATGAGAGATTGGTGAAGTAGGGGAGAAGGACAGGGGTTATACCAACGGAGAATGTCTCCTGATCTGGATGTTGATCCACATAGGAGAGTAAACCTGCATAAATACGGTGTCCGTCTTTAGAATGAAAAATTTTTTTAGAATCAGTAATGTTCTTAAGTGCATTAAAAGCGTAATCAATATTTGAACTATGACCAGAAACACACTCTAATAGCTGAGAACGTGTAATTGTTAGCACATACTTATCGGGATGTCCATCAGGTAAATCTCGATTCTTTTGTATGCCACGAAGAATCTGCAACCAACAATTTCTTTCCACTGCAGAAAGATTGCTGATGGCTTGAGTTACATCATTAGGCTGGGAAATAAAATAATGACGGCTCTTCTCTAAGAGAGAATCCTCTATCTTAGAGATCTTTTTTGGCTTTGACGCTTTTGTTGATTCCTTGATTACTCCATCAACTGATGGTATTTCTTCAGCGATGACTTCCTCAATTTCTTCTTTTTTTTTCTTGCCCATAGTTCAATCATTAAATTTTTGGCAAAAATACACTATTTTCTACGACAAACCAAATAAATATGTCGTAAATTAGAAAAGTTTAACCAATAAGGGACATTGATATTGTTTTCTGTCGCCCTATTTGGATTATAGAAACTGGTTTTAGGCGTAAATTAAGTATTAACTTATTGGATAATAATCATATAATCTCATCTATAAATAAATATTAGTAAGACAAAATTATAAGGAATACATCTGACAAGATTAAAACATTTACGACATTTACAAATATGTATGTCGCAAATAAAATCAAAAATAAGTAATAAAGATGGAGTTATGTTTTGTCTAATAGGAGTAATTGTTCAATAAACTAATTAATTTTCAGAATATTATACATATTATATAAAGTACTACTTTAGTATTGACTAACTATTTGTTGCGACAAAATTATAAAGCAGTTTAAATTTAATTGAGAATCACTTCCAGTTTAATAAAAAGGGCGTAAGGAATTAATTTTGTCTTATATACTATTTCCAATTATAGGTATAAATCCTTAGTTTACAAGGATAACCATCAATTGTGCGACAATATTATAAAGTATGGGAATGCTCATAGATTGAGATCAACAATCTACGACAAAATTATAAAGGTATAGAAATTTTGAATTAAAAACAGACTAATTTATATTTTTGTCGCAAATGTGTTCAAAATCTTATAATCTTGTCGCATAGTTTCCTAGAGACTACTATGTAACATCAAATTTATGACATATAAATTAAAATCCTCTTTTATTTAGTGTTTATAGGTGTTTCATGAAGAGTGAGTAAAGTAATACTTTAATCAAAAGATAAGATTTGTTGCGACAAAATTATAAACTAATAAGGAGATTAGCAAGTTAGATAATCCAGTCTTATTATTTTGTCGTAATTAGAAGATAATTTTATGGTATAAATCTTTATAATTTTGTCGTATCTTTTATGTAATATATTGATGATAAGATAATTATGTACTTTAGTACATGTAATCTACGACAAAATTATAAGGCATTTTACTTTTAACTAGATGGTAATTATGAATGCGACAAAATTATAAAGTAGTTTTTAATTTTGAAATTGTTTAAGACTAAAATTATATTTGTGTCGTAAATAAAAGCATTCAATTTATATTTTTGTCGTATAGATGTGTGTTTGTTTGAAAGTTAATGTATTTATAATCAACTTGATATGTCAAATATAGAGATAGAGATAAAGGTTAGAATATATATAATATTTTTATGGTGAGCTGTCTTCTACTTATTCTCATCCTTCGCCATTTCCAGGAAAGGTTGTATTTGATGAAGGTAAGATGAGTTCCAGTTCCGTATGCAGGATATTGACATTGAATGGTTTCTTAGGGGAGTGTTGGATAGTAATTGAAGTTTAAGGGAATTTTTGAAGAGTTCTTTTACTGGTTTATATTGGTTACTTAAATTGCTTCTCTCGGATTTAATACAAATTAGAATAATGAAACAGAAATTAACACGCAAGAAAAAGCTCTTCTTTATTT
>DNPJ01000120.1:0-679 GCA_003501485.1 Bacillota bacterium | reverse complement strand
GGCTTGGCTTTCCCAGAAAAAAGAACAGCAACCTTGTATTCCTTCTGTTTTAGCAAGAATGAGGATGAGCCCCCTTGTGGGGCGACCCCTAAAAGTCTTTACTTTCTGCTCATTTTTATTTCTTTTATTTTGGCTTTTATTTTTCAGTATTTGTAACTATTTGATTTTCATTACGCCACATTAAACTTCTGCGACAAAATAATAACTAGGTACGACAAAATTATAAAGGTTGATGCGACAAAATTATAATCAATAATCCCCTTGGTACGACAAAATTATAAAGTTCATATTGTGAATTTTTACTAATCAGTTGTTTGAGTATGATATTTTTGGTACTGTTTTCTATGACAGCATAATTGTGTTATTTATTAGCAATTGCTTCCTCTTTGCAGGATATTCCATTACAGCTGGAATATTAAATATGGTTTACATAATGAAACAGAAATTAACACGCAAGAAAAAGCTCTTCTTTATTTATAAGGCTTGGCTTTCCCAGAAAAAAAGAACAGTCACCTGGTATTCCTTCTATTTTAGCAAGAATGAGGATGAGCCCCCTTGTGGGGCGACCCCTAAAAGTCTTTTTTTCTGCTCATTTTTATTTCTTTTATTTTGGCTTTTATTTTTCAGTATTTGCAATTATTTGATTTTCAATCTACTACATTAAACTTCTGCGACAAAA
>DNPJ01000104.1 GCA_003501485.1 Bacillota bacterium | reverse complement strand
TATGCCAACACCCTTTTTATTATTAATAGTACATTTTTCAATGAAAATATAGTTTTTAGAAGCATTTTTAATAGGAAATAATAAAGCATAATCTTTAAAATCTTCTAATACTAGTTGTCCTTGTTTATCATAAATTTTTCCTGCTGGTGTTACTGTATACATTGGTAATTGGCATAATTGTTCGTGTGTTTCAACTTCTACCTCTCTTAAATTAGGCATGTTGTTAAATGTGTTTACTTTAATTTCTTTATTCATAATTTTTCCTCCAATTTTTCCTTTTTCAAGGGATAAGAATATTTTTATGGAGAAAATATTCAAAACCTTGTTCCTATTTAATTTTCAATTTAAAGATTAATAATCACAGTCTTCGTCTTCATCATAATCGTCATAATCATCTTCATCATAATCTTCGCAACATTCCATTCTTTCCTCCTGAAGAGCTTTTTCAACTCTTTCTTTTAATATGACATCTAAATCTTCTTGAGATAATTTAGATTTTAGATCATTACAATTTGCAATTTCTTTACCTTCGTGGTCATAAGCAATTTTACCTTTGACTAGAATTTCAATTCCATTATCTAACTTAAAGCTATGATCTGGAATCATTTCTGCTTCTACGAATTGTTGAGCAATATTACATTGCATATAGACTTGAGACATATTCATTCCCATTGAAGCATAAAGATTTAACATCTTTTCTTTATCTTCTGCGGAGCTTGCAAATCCAATTAACATTTCTGTTCTAGGATCATAAACTGGAATTAATTCACCTGCATCAAGCATTTTAATAGTATCTAAAATACCTTTTTGAGGCATTTCTTCATATTTTTTTAATAAAGCTTCTTTAGCAGCTTTCTTTTCTGCTTCTTTTCTTTCTTCTGCTGCTCTTTTTAAATTTTCTAATACTGTGTTTTTCATAACTGTTTTCCTCCTATAATATAAATGTTATGATGTTCCTATTGAGTTATTGTTCCTATTTAACGATTACGCTACTATTTCATATAGTTTAATATCGTAATTCCATTCCTCTTTGCCTTCTGCTACCATTATAGCCATATGATAACATTCTAATTGAAAGTATGAAATTTGTCTAATAAATTTATGACACTCTTCAACAGAGTTATAATATTTAGTTTGTAATAAATATGCATCTGTTTCTTCTTCGTAAATTTCTACAAAATATCTTTTCATCTTATTTCACCTCCTTTATTTTTGATTTAGTAACAACTGATTTTAAACAACCAGGTGTATTTAATAATAATTGATGTAATTCTCTTTTACTAAGTTCATCTTCTTCTTCATTAATTAATTGCTTGCCTTTATTAGTTATTACTCTAATTTCATAATGACTTGGTACAACAGGAGAATCGTGATGTGTTTCTTCTATAATGATAATTCCATCATCTCTAATGAATACTCTTGGACCATCTTCTGTTTCGAATAGACACATACGACTTATCATTCCCCATAATGATGTATTATAAATAATCATACCTCCTTCTTGTTTTCCGTGCCATGACATAAAATAACCCGTTCCTAAAAAGGTCATTTTACCTTTTGTCTCTTCTAATTCTATTGATAAATCTTTTGCTTCTTCTAATGTAATTTCTGTTAAATTTAATTCTTTGTTATCCATAATTAATTTTCCTCTTTCTTTAAATAGATAATGTTTGTCACCTGTCTATCAGGTAGGCTGTTCCTATATTGTCCGTATATATAATATTTTTTCATTTTTTCAGCAAGTTGAATTTGATTCATATTTCTATCAAAGAAATAATAATCATCTTTTGGTTTATTATATTTATCCTTTTTTGTATGTATTCGGACCGCATACTGGACATTCATATAATTAAGATATTGCTGAAAGGATCTGATTACAACAGATCCTCTTTTCATCTCCATTCCATTAATCACCTCCTATCTTAATTTTGTAAAGACAAGTTTACCTTTTTCAGAACCACATTCTGAACAGTAATACCCTTTACCTTCTGTTTTATAGATTTTACCTTTTCTATAATAAATCCATTTTTTGTGACAGCAAGGACATTCTAGCATTGCGACTGCTTTAGGACTTAATGCTTCATCATATGTATAAAAATTACATCTTGAAATATCTACATCAAAGTGATATCCTACTATAAGTGCAAGATTTTTCCATACAGGGCCGTGATGAGCTTTAGGTCCTGCGTATGCGTGACATAACTCGTGAAGAATAACAGTTTTGATATCTTTATCGTTTACTAAAGCGTGATTGACAAATACGGTGTTCGTAACGTATGAATATCTTCCATTAGCGGTAGCAGATATAAAATATGGATCTACTTTTATATTAACTTTTTGTATTCGTTGTCCTTGTTCTTCATTTAAATATTCAACAACCTCATCATTTAATTGATTTGCTAATTTAATAACTGCTTCTGGTGTCATTTTACATCACCTCCTTTCCAAATACGCCACTAAGCATTATGTCAACTTTTTGACCAATTTGTTTTTCACAAGTTGGAGAAAGTTGAATATTTAAATCATCTTCTTCTTTTTGAAGATTTTCAATAATCTTAGTAGTTTCTGTTCTTTTTACTTGAAGTCTAGCCTCTCTAAGTTCATTAGCTGATGGCAAAAAGTCAGGTCTACCATTATTTTTAAACTCCTCTAAATAAGCTGGAGCTAAATAAGTGGTATCAACAAGATTTGCTGCCATCCATCTGCCTTCTCGATCTTTCTTCAAATTAAATGCAACTTGAACTCCCACCTTTGCATAACAACGATGAGACATTAATTGTTTAAAATGAAAAAACAGATTTTCGTCAAATTTGCCATTACCCCATTGTGGAGTAATATAGCCATAACCTCCTTTCGTATTAACTGATAAGATTGTTCCGATAAACATTTGATTTTGATGTAACATATTATTTACCTCCTTTATCTGTTTTTAATATAACATCAATAATTCCATATTTCAAAGCTTGTTCAGCTGTGAAGTATTTATCTCTTTGTAAATCTGCTTTAATTTGTTTAACAGATTTTCCTGTTTTTTTAGAGCAGAATTCAAACATCTTTTCTCTGATAAATTTCAACTGTTCAACAGCAATTTCAACATCCATTGAGGAGCCTTCAGCTCCACCAATTGGTTGGTGTAACATTGTTGTTGCATTTGGAGTTGCATATCTATGTCCTTTTTCTCCATTTAATAGGATAATACCAGCCGCACTTGCTGCTAAACCAATATTATATGTATGTACTGGAGATTTAATTAAATTCATTGTATCTACAATAGAATTCATTGCATATACGCTACCTCCACAAGAATTAATATATAAATGTATAGGTGCAACAGCTTGTGCATCTAAATAGAGCAAAGCCATTGTAACCATCTCTGCGCTAACATCATTAATTTCTCCTGTTAGCATTATTGTTCTGTTGTCTAATAATGCATTAAACATTTGTTCATTTACGTGATTCATTTTTATTTTTCCTCCTATTAATCAGTAACTTTAATGAAATAATGTAATTCTTCACCTTTAAGGTGATTGTAAGCATAATCATCTGCTTTTTGCCACAAGTCATTATAGACTGTAACAAAATCTGAATGACCTGCATTGTAATGTTGCCATAATTTCCAATTTAGTACCATTACAAATTCTGTTAAATACTTATAATTACTTTTAATATCTCTAAAAGATTTTTTATAAGTATCTTTAACAGCCTCTACTCCGAATGCATCAGCAATGCTGAAATCATCCCAGAAGGTTGTCATTGGCTTATAGCCTGTTTCTTCTTCGATTGTCCAATGTGTTCTCATCTTTTATTCCTCACTATTATAGCATTTCATTATCTAGTAATATTGAACCATTGTCAAGTTCAAATATTGCTTTGTTACTTTTAGCAGCTACATATTCGTATTCTGTAAGACCTGCTATATATTTACATTCGTCTTTTGAATCATATTCTTCAAAACGATCTCTAAAATATTGTAAATCAAAATCTACTTCATCGTCTTCTAAAATATCATAGATTTTGTCTACTACATCTCTTGAGAACCCACTTTCGTTCATATGGTCCTCAAATTCACACTTACATAATTCGTACTTTATCATAACACTCATTCCTCCCTTTGTTATTTTGATAAAACGAAACCAAAACCTTTTTTAGTTTCGTAAATACGCATAATATTGTCAACGACTTCTTTTGTAACTGGAACATTTGTCCTTTTACTGCGTGCCATACATCTATCTAATAATTCAATAGATGCATCTGGTTGCCCAGCATTATCAATTGTTTGTGATTTATCATAAATGTATTCAATCACATCCAATTCTACCGTATTATCAGCAAAATCATTTAATATATCTAATACTATCTTTTTATCTAAAGGTTTTATATTAATTGGACATAAACGACGTGACATCGCTTGATCTTTCTTAATAGTTTCTTCATATTCATTATTAGTTGTTGCACCAATAATGGTAACTTCACCTCTTGATAAATAAGGTTTTAAGATATTGCTTGCATCAACTGCTCCTTCTGCTCCACCAGCACCCATTAATGTATGAATTTCATCAATAAATAATATAATAGGATATTGTGGAAATTCTTTATTATATTTAATGACTGCATTTAATACAGTAGTAAGTTTTTCTTCAAACATACCTCTATATTTGGTTCCTGCAACTGTGTTTGCAATAACTAATTCAAGAATACAATATTTATCTTTAATTCTTTGATTTAGTTCTTCTATAATAACAGTTTTTCCAGAACCAGCAGGAGCAACAAGAATAGAATTTCTCATTCTTTTCTTTAATAAACTTTCTTCAAGAAGATTTAACTCATCTTCTCTACCTTTTACTTCAGTTGCTGGTTTATTCATAGGAAACAAGATATTTTGAGACTTCTTAATTATTTCATTAATAACTTGTCTTTCCTTAAAATTATTTTCAGTTGCATTAGCCCAGTGATTTGGATCCGCATATACTGGAGTTGTATAGAAATAATCAAGCACATTACAAAGAACTTCGTGATCTTCTATTGTTAAGAATAAATCTTTAAAGATTTCATCAAGAGTAATTAATGAGTTTTCTTTATGATTCATATCAACTCTTAACAAAAAATTCTCATCATTATACCATTTGATCTTTTTCTTAGAATTAATCTGTTCATCAGGATGGTTATTTCTATCCTTTAATTTTAAAGCGTTAATTAAGTTTAATCTAAAAGAACCAACAAAATTTTCGCCTCCTATTTCAGGAATTAAAACTTCTTCTAGTAAACCACATCTATATTGTGGTTCGTTATTTCTAACTAATAAATAGTTAATTAACAACATTTCTGGATATACCTCAAAGAAATATTTTTCTTTGGCATATCTTTCTGTTGCATTAATAAAGTTTAATGCATGATAATCAAAATTGTGAACATTATAATCCATTTTTAGCACTCTCCTTTTATGTCATCAACAATTTCAATATTGACATCTTCTGAATCTTTGTTAATCCAAATTGCAATAGGTGGATTTAACATCGTTTTACATTCATTTGGATAATCGTCATCGATTATTGTAACTAGTTTTTGAAAATCTGTTTCAGTAATTTCTTGATCGATTCTGTCATAATCTTCTTGTTGTAGTTTTTCTTTGTTCTTCAATGCTTTGATAAT
>DNPJ01000137.1 GCA_003501485.1 Bacillota bacterium | reverse complement strand
GCAGGATAATACTTATGATGGAACTGTAAAGATGTTTGAAGATAATATTAAAGAATATAAAACAGATTTACAGACATTTTTTAAAAATTTCGTTTATACGAATTATTCTCCAGATGTTGTCAATGAAATTTACGAAATTCAGAAGTCACTTTTATTAAAAAACTTTGAGATTTCCGAAATAACAAATGCTGAAAGAAAAATAAAAGAACTAGATAAAAAAATTAGAGAATTTTTGGATGTGTTTGATAAAGAACAACGGCAAAGCCGTTTTTCTCCAGTTGAAATAAATTCTTTATTATATTTCAATGGATACTCAAATCTAAAGACTTCTTGCAGATTTGTTAATAATTTGAGTGATGGTGAATGGAGAAGCTTAAAATTTCGTTATGAAATTTATCATTCTATGTATCAATCAGATGGTGTTTGGTGGTATATAGATGAACCAGAAGCTTTTTTGCATCCGGAGTGGTGCAGGACTTTTATATATGATTATTTAAAAGCTTATATATCTGTAAAAAATTATTTGGATTCGCTAAATGGACGCTCTTCTGAGAACCATTTTAATCCAAAGAAAAGATTTACACTAGTTTTTGCAACACATTCGCCATTTTTACTTTCTGATTTGACAAGTGACTACATTATATATCTTGAAAAAGAGAATGGAATAACAAAAGAAGTCTCTCCTAAAAAGGAGTGTTTTGCTGGTAATATTGGCGAAATGTATAATACCAATTTCTTTATGCAAAATACAATTGGAGAATTTGCAAGATCAAAACTTATAGAAATAATCGAACAAATTGACAAAAGGGAGCTTGTAAATTCTAGTACCATTTCCGAGTGGAAGCAACTGATATCAAAAATTGGCGATGAATTATTACGTAATTTACTTGAAGACAAAATTTTAAAATATGAAAAGAATATTGCTAGATGAGAACCAAAGGAAAAGTCTAAAAGAAATTCTCTCAAAATTTGAAACATATTCTTCTTTTTCAAATGATAAAGATGCTGCTTACAGTTTTACTAACATTATAGGGGTAAAAGTCTGCCCATATTGCAATATAGAATACACTTATACTGTTTATAATAAAAAAAGAAAACATGTATTAAGACCTGATATAGATCATTTTGTTCCAAAAAACAAAAAAACTGGAAACCCTAAATTACAGCTTGAGTTTACAAATCTTATTCCATCATGCTTGGTATGTAATGAAAGATTGAAACGCAATAAATATTTTTCCAGAAATGAGAACATACATCCTTATTATGATGATTTTGATAGCATCATGGAATTTTGTGTAAGGATAAAGAACTTAGATTATTTAAATGAAAATAGTTTTGATATAGTTTTTCTGCCAAGAGAAAACGTGACTTATAACGATATAAAGCGAGCAAATAATAATATAAATGTTTTTAAGTTAAATGAAAGGTATTCTTTTCATAAAAACGAAGTTGTAATGATTTTTAAGAGAATAAGATATTATAACGATTCAAAACTAAGAGAAATTAACAGACTTATAGAGCCCAAGAAAAACTTATCAATGATTTTTCCGGAGCAGGATTGCAATATAAATTCTGTTTCATTGGGAAAACTCAAAAAAGATATAATTCATAAATATTGCAAATAGAAAACTCTAAGGAACTCAATCATGCAAAACGGCGGACTACGCACTCGCGGAATAACAAAAACATCGACACCAGAACACCCTCTTATTACAGTTGTGACTGTTGTGTTCAATGGGGAGGCGACTCTTGAGCAGACGATTCAAAGCGTCGTGAACCAGACTTACGACAATGTTGAATATATTGTTGTGGACGGCAACAGCACGGACAGAACACTCGAAATTATCAAAAAATACGAGGATAAAATCGACTACTGGCAGAGCGAACCTGACAAAGGAATCTATGGTGCCATGAACAAGGGAATTGCGCTGGCAAATGGGGATTGGATAAATTTCATGAATTCAGGAGATTCTTTCTACAATACGAAAGTTGTAAGTAATATTGTAAAATTATTTTCTCCAGGAAATTCATACTTCGGAGATTATTTTGACTTATCTCAGAATAAAATATTAAAGCAAAACAAACAAAAGGATGTTTTACTTTCCAATATAAATCATCAACCTATTTTTTATTATCTAAATTTATTGAAAGCAAATAAATTTGATTTAAGCTATAAAATACTAAGTGATTGGTATACAAATTTGAAATTGTTCAAACTAAAAAAATTTATTTATATTGATTATATTATTGCTAATTACGAAGGAATGGGAGTTTCAATTACAAGAAGGGATGATTTCTTCTATAAAAACTATTGGAGTAATATTTTTAAGCTGTATGGTTTTACAAGTATTTTTAAAGTTTTTTTTAGAAGATTGTTCAGAAAATTGATTTACTTACTAAATACAAAATAAGAGAAAAAAAATGAATTTAGGCGAATTTTTTTATTGTCTTTCATATAAACCGCAAATATATATATTAATATTTTCAATTACATTTTCCATATATATTATTCTCTTTCATAAAAAATGTTATCATTTATTCGATCCATTGCTTTATATTTTATTGGGTTCAGCTTTTGCAACATCAACAGTTATATATTTGTTTTATTTAAAAAAATATGATGCTATATATCTTCAGAATTATATAATAACAATACTTATATACTATGGGATATTTTTTATTTATGGAAAAAATATTTCTGCATACAATAAATTAAAAAAACAAACAGTTAAAAGCCCACAAGTAATGGTTCAAATATCTGGGAAATTTTTCTTAGTCTTTGTTTTTTTAGCTTTGTTTAATATTTTTTACCATTTATTTGTTTATGCCTATTTTGGAATACCTTTATTGATGAATTCAAGACTTGAAGTCAATATGACAGGCGGAATATTCAATGCTTTGCTATCTCGTTTTTCTATCTTATTCAGCACAATTTCACTTTATATGTGTTTTTATATACTTAACTATTGTCATTGTAAAAGACGTTTTTTTGCAAAAATTTATTTTATATTAGTTATTTTATTTGGAGTTCTCTCCGGTTCAAAGGGATTTTTAATAATTATTTTTCTTAACTTTTCATATTTTGTTTACCTGAATCAAAAAAAATTGCAGAAACTGGTTAATTTTTTTTGTTCAAAACGAATGGTTCCCTTAATTGTTTTAATTATTATTTCAGGTTTATTTATTATTTTTATTCAATCGCATGGAAATCTTATAGATGTAATAGTAAAACTTTTGCAACGTTTTGCAGCTAATGGTGATGGTTATGCTTATGCCTATCCTAATGACAATATTGAAAAAATAACAAAACTTAACCTTTTTGATTTTTTATTCGGTGATTTTTTTCAAACATTCCGACTTTCTTCAAAAGAACGAGGGATTGGATTTGGCTTTGAATTAATGAATATCGCAAATCATGTTTCTAATTCGGTTTCTGGTCCTAATCCAAGAATGAATCTCGTTGGCTATGCTTATTTTGGTTTTCTAGGAAGTATTCTTCTTGCATTTATTACAGGTATGATTTTTACTTATTTTAGAAATCTTCTTATAGCTTCTGTAAATTTTCCAATCGAAAAACAAATTGCTGTTTTATATTTTTATAGCGTTTTTGCTTCATTGGAAACGGATGTTCCTTCTGTAATAAAAAGTTGTACAACAGATATGCTTTTATCAGCATTTCTTATGTTTTTCCTGCTGCTTTTTATTATTTGGATAAAACCAAGAAAAAACTCTTTAATTA
>DNPJ01000034.1:12197-13721 GCA_003501485.1 Bacillota bacterium | reverse complement strand
AAATTGATGTTAAAGATCCAACAAATTTACCTAAATATTTAACTGTGGAAGGTACATTAACGACAAATAATTACTTTGTCGGAGAAACATTCGATCCAACTGGCTTGACTGCTTCTGTTATGTATTCTGATGCTGAAACCATTGTCGATGTTACTAACGATGTCACATGGAATCTAGGCGTCTTAAATGATGTTGGTGATGCAATTCAAGTTATTGCAACGTATACATTTGATAATAACGGAACTTCTGATTCAATTTCATCAACTGACAATGTAACAATTAAGGTAGTTGAAAGAGTGTTAGATGCAATTGTTGTTGATGGTATTAAAACAACTTATACCACCGATGACAAAGAACTCGATTTAAACGCAATGAAAGTTGAAGCTAGTTATGTAAATTGTAATAGATATATTGATGTTACAGATAAAGTAAGTATTGAAGGTAGTGTTGATTTTTCTAAGTTAGAAAAACAAACAATTTATGTTGTGTATAGTGAAGGTGGCATAACAGAAAAAGAAGCAATTAATATTACAGTTACTTTAGCAAATATGACAATTAAAGTTGTTAGCGGCGGAACTGGCGTTGCTACTTATGAATTAGTTACATCTGCTGATCAATTAAAAGCAGGGGACCAAATTGTTATTGCGTTAGCAGAAAAAGGCAAAATGATGGGCGATATGGGAACCGGCAAGTTCCTTACAGCGACAGATGCAACATTTGATGGAAATAAAATAACAAGTGAAGTTTCTTATTATTTTACATTATCTGGTGGCTCATCTGCTTGGACATTTACAGATGTTAACGGAAAAGAAGTTGGTGCGACTGCTGTTAAAACGATGGCTTACGATAAAGGAACAACATCATGGACAATTGCTATTGATAGTGATAATAAAGCAACAATTACATGTGGATCTTATGGAAAAATTCTTTATAACGTCAATAATCCACGATTCTTAAATTATAATTCTGATACAAACGTATCGATGTTGTTGCCAGAAATATACAAATTGACCGGAGGACAAACAGTAACCGAATATACAGTTTCAGAAAAATTATATACAGCAATTCAAGAAGCTGATGCCGCATTAGTTTGTGGTAATTCATCTACAGGAACATGGGTTGATGGAACATATGATGTTGAAACCGCTAAAGGATATCTTGAAATGACTGAAGCCGCGGATCTTGAAGCACTTAAAGGTGCACAAGCAGATGAAAACGGTAATATGGTTGAAAAATTCTTATGGAAATATGATTATCTTGTTGCAACTGGAAAGATTGAGAACTTCTTAAATAGAACAGTTGTTTCACAAGCACGCGTTAATCCATTTATTACTAACGTAAGCAATGAAACCACAATTGCTATTATAGTAATTGTTTCATTGGTGTCAGTTTCAGTTATCGGCGGTTATTTCTTCATTAGAAAACGCAAAGAGCAATAATTATATAAGTTATTCATATATTAAGCGCAGGTTACTGCGCTTTTTGTGTTAGGCGCAATTAAAATCAAAAAAAACCAAAGTAAAA
>DNPJ01000034.1:0-12130 GCA_003501485.1 Bacillota bacterium | reverse complement strand
TAAAATATCAAAAAAAACCAAAATGAAGTATCGAAATACTCAAATAAAATATTCAAAAATCTTAAGTAAAGAATTATTCTATTGTTATGATTACAATTTTTAGAAAAATATTTATTAAAAACTATAAAGATACATCAAATGAAAAAGTAAGAGCCGCTCATGGGAAGTTGGCAGCTATATTTGGTATTTTCACTAATTCAGTTTTATTTACTTTAAAAATGGTGTTTGGCATTCTTTCTAAATCAGTTTCAATTATCGCTGATTCAGTTAATAACTTATCGGATTTTGGAAGTTCAATTGTTACTCTAGTTGGCTTTAAGATTTCAAGTAAGCCTGCTGATAAAAAACACCCATTTGGGCATCAACGTTTTGAATATATAGCAGGGTTAATAGTCTCCATAATTATTGTCGCTTTAGCGGCGCTTCTTTTATATAACTCTATTGAAAAGATTGTTGACGGAAGTGTTGCCTCATATTCGATTCTAACTTTAGTTATATTAGGAGTATCTATATTAATTAAGATTGTTCAGGCTATAGTTAATTTCAAAATTAGCAAAATTATTAATAGCGTTGCCTTAAAAGCAACAGGCATGGATTCTTTAACAGATTCAATTGCAACAACAATATTATTTATATCTGCATTGCTTTCCTATTTATTCTCTTGGAATATCGATGGTTATGTCGGTATAGTTATTGCTTTATTCGTAGCTTTTTCAGGTATCAAAATGATTGTCGAAACATCGAGTCCTCTTATGGGCGAAGCTGTTAAGGAAGAAGATATTAAAAAAGTTGTGGACACTATTCTTTCTTATAAAGGCGTTTTAGGTGTTCATGATTTACTCGCGCATAACTATGGCCCATCAAAAGTATTCATGTCAATTCATGTTGAAGTGGATTCGAAAGTAGATGTTATGGAATCACATGAACTTATAGATAAAATAGAAAATGATATCAAAGGAAAATTCGGTATTGAACTAACAATTCATATGGATCCAATTGATATTTCTAATCCGGAAACAATTAGATTAAAAGAAAAAGCAATTAACGCTTTAAAAGAAATTGACCAATCATTATCACTTCATGATTTTAGAGTTGTACATGGAAAAAATAGATGCAATGTTATATTTGATGTTTTAGTTCCTTATGAAGATAAGGTTGATTTTAACCAACTTACTAGTAAAATAAGTGAGTTACTTAATAAAAACGAAAGGAAAAGGATTTGTCCAGTTATTCATATCGACCATCCTTTTGTGGAAAAATAGATGAAATGTGAAAAATGTGGCTTTGATAACATTGATAATGCAAAATATTGTATTAACTGCGGTACGCGTTTAGACGGAAAAATTTTATGCCCAAAATGTGGAACTCCATTAGACAAAAACGCTGAAAAATGCCCTAATTGTGCATATAAAGTTCCTCATAAAAGTGAGGAAAAATTTACTGGATATACAAAGGCAGTTAACAAATTAGACAATATATTTACTAAAGTTTTTTTGGTTTCAATTATTGTTTTATTATCAATTTCTTTATTTGCTGTTCTCGGAAAATATATAAATATTTCTAACACGTCGAATAACGTAGACCAATCATTTGGATTTTCTTATTATTTTTTGGTGACCAATTGGATAAAATTCGCTAATATCGTTTCAAAATTAGATATGAACAATGTTGGGTATTTTATTTCTATTCTTTTTGAAACAATTGTTCCATTTGTTTTGGTTTTAGGGAATATTATATTAACTTATATTTTTGGAATAAAAGGAATTATAAGTGCGTCTAAAGCTTTAAAAACAAATGATAAAGTTCCTTCATACAGATATTTTATAATTGTGTTTATTTCAAATCTATTCGCAGTTTCTTCATTGATGGGAATTCAACATTTGAATGGTTCTTCTTTAACATATTTTGAAAAATCTTCATTTATGAATAGTTTCTTATCGATGTGCAGTCTTCTTTTGTTTCTTATGGTTTCTTTTGAATGTGTTAAAGCTTTTGATAAAAACAAAATCAGTTTATTTATGGAGAAAATTTTATCGGCTTTGTCTATAATTTTTGTTGTTTATTTAATTGATAATCTTCATTCAAGCACTTTAATTTTGAATTATACATATGAAAACAATGCATATTATATTTCTTACAACTCATGTTCTTTGCTTTTAAATATTATTTCATCGTTGAATACATCTACAACTATTTCTAATAATGACATAGTTTTATTTGTATTTTTAGGAATTAATTTAATCCTAACATTATTTATTTACGGTTCGTTGTGCGTTTACGCTGTATTTTTTGGAAGTGGTTATTTTAGAGATAATTCAAATTCACATAAGTATAAAATTCCTCTTTATGCAGGCGCGTTTATGAGTGAATTATTTATGACAATTAAAATGTTTATTATTGTTACCATTAGTATTGTCTTAAATAGCAAATTACCAGAGGGGTATACTTTTTCAGTATTGCCATATACGTGGTCATCATTTGTTATTGGACTTTTATTGCTTGGAACAACAGTTGCTTCTTGCGTTATTATTCGCTCATATAGAAATTATGAAAGAATTGCAAATCAAACGACACCAAACCCATCTAGCGGTGATGTTGAAAAATAAAAACTATAAAGATTTAATTACAATATTCTTTTAACAAGTTAAAATATAAAAAGCAAAAAGGAGTTTTATGAGCGACCATATTAAAATCTTAGTAAATAATTCAAAAGCATACTTCAATTATTTTCTTGAAGATTTTATTGAATGTGGTATCGAACTTAAAGGCACAGAAATTAAATCTTTAAGAAAAAATGGTGCGACGCTGAACGATTCTTATGTTGTCATACGAAATCAAGAAGCGTATTTAGTAAACATGCATATTGCTCCTTATGATCAAGGCAATATTTTTAATCATGATCCTAATAGAACAAGAAAACTTCTTCTTCATAAGCTAGAAATATTTAAGATGGAAAGAAAAGCCATCGAAAAATCTTTTGTTATTATTCCAACAAAAATATATTTAAAAAAAGGGAAAGCAAAAGTCGAAATAGCCTTAGGAAAAGGAAAAAAGAAATATGATAAACGCGAAGTCATAAAAGAACGAGATGACAAACGCATGATGGATCGTATTAAAAAGAACAATGGTAAAGATATATTATGAGCATTGAAGAACTAGAGCAATATTTTTTAGACCATTATTATTCATCATATGAGAGAAATAATTATGATGAATTTTTAGAATATACGAATTTTTCGTTTACCACTAAAGCGATTCATATAAGTGGAACAAATGGAAAAGGAAGTACCGCTAATTACTTGTATAACATTTATTTAACAAATGGGTATAAAGTCGGCTTATATACTTCGCCATATTTAACTGATGTAACTGAAATGATCAAGATCAATGGACAAAATATTCCTTTTAATGAATATGAAAGATTATTTTTAAAATATAAAAGTGATTTTGAAAAATTTCATCTTTCATCATTTGAAATGCAAACCTTTATAGCCTATCAATATTTTAGTGAACAAAAACTTGATCTAGTCATTATTGAGGTTGGTATGGGCGGAAGCATCGACGCTACAAATGTAATAAATCCAGTATTATCTATTATTAGTAACGTGAGCCTTGAACATACAGCTTATCTAGGACGTTCTATTAGTGAAATTGCTTATAACAAAGCAGGCATTATTAAAGAAAATGTTCCAGTTTTAGTTGGGAAACTTGAAGAAAGCGCAATGTATGCGATAAAGGAATACGCTAAAACAATGAATTCTAAATTATATGTTGTAAATGATTTTTATAATGAACATCTCGTCGATGGAAAATATCATTTTGATTATCTTCCAATTAAAGATATTCAATTAAACACAAATAGTTTCTATGAACTTACAAATGCATCTTTAGCCATAGAAGCAACAAGAATATTATCTAATCTTTTACCGGTTAGCGAAGAAAAGATTAAAAAAGGGTTAAAATGCAATTTATTGCCATGCAGATTCGAATATATTGGCAGAAATATTCTTTTAGATGGGGCACATAATCCTGATGGAATTCATAATTTAGTTATTTCATTAGAAAAAAACGAAAATAGACCAATACATGTTATTTTCGCAGCATTTAAAGATAAAAATATTGAATCAATGCTCATTGAACTCGGCAATATATCTAACGATGTCACATTAACAACTTTTCATCATAAAAGAGCAAGAACTCAAGATGATTATTTCTTATATTTAGGAGATTACAAATTTAATGATAATTACATGACGTTAATCAAAGAAAAATCTTTGCAATTTCCTGATGATTTAATTTTGGTAACAGGTTCCTTGGCTTTTGTTGGCATGGTTAGAAAAGAAATGAAATTATGAAACTTGATGTTATTTATAAAATATCGCTTTCAGGTTTGATATTAGCGTTAGCAATAATTTGTACGCGATTTCTTTCAATACAAAATATTCCATTTATCCCTTTTGTAAGAATATCCCTTGGGCCGGCATTAATTATTTTTGCAAGTATTTTTTTAGGTCCTGTTTATGGTGGCATTATTGGAGGGGCAAGTGATATATTGGGGATAATTTTAGTTCCCAATGCTTTAGGATATTCAATTAATCCTTGGATTAGTTTAGTTTATCTTCTTCTTGGAGTTGTTCCATACTTTCTATTTAAGTTGTTTAGGAAAATAAAAAGCGAAAAAATAATGTTTATTGTTTTCACGTCAATTTTACTGGCTATATGGTTATTTATTCTTGTTTACGGGCTAACGCATGATTCAATTTCCTCACATACATTTGTGTTATATGAAAAAATTATCGTTTTCGTTACAAGTTTTGCTTTATTAGGTCTTACTGACTTATTTATTATTTTGTTAAAAAGAAAACATAAAGATAATGCAACTACATTCATGAACGTTTCATTTGTTTGTCTGATTTCAGAGATCTTTATTTTGACAATTCTAAATTCATTAGTGAAAGCATATTTTTTTGAAGTTGATTTTTGGATAATTTTCTTTGCGCAAGCAGTAATTATATTCATCAATGTCCCATTGAACGCTTTTGTGGTAACATATCTTTTAAGATTGACTAATAAGATATTCAATAAAGAGAACAAAAATGTATGAAGAATGATGATAACAAAATAGAAGAAATTAATGACAATGAGGAAGATAAGAATAATCCTCCAAAATTTTATTTTCCAATAGGCGCCTTAATAGCGATAGGTGTAATAATAATTTTAATGATTGCTTGCATCATTGTTATAGTAAATCTTTAATATAAAACATTTTTGTTTTAGAATAACTTAATCAAAGGAGAACTTTATGGCTAATAAATCGAATATTACTTGGGATGAATACTTCATGGGGATGGCAAGATTATCAGCGTTAAGAAGTAAAGATCCAAACACAAAGGTTGGAGCGTGTATTGTTGATAATGACCATAAGGTTGTATCCAATGGTTATAACGGAATGCCAACTGGCATTGATGAAAACAAAATTTCATGGGAAAAAGGAGAAGGATTAAATTCGAAATACCTTTACGTTTGCCATGCAGAATTTAATGCTATTTTGAATACTAGAAATGGTTCAGCATTAAAAGGATGTACGTTATATGTTACGCTTTTCCCATGCAATGAATGCACAAAAGCGATTATTCAATCAGGTATTAAAGAAGTTGTTTATGGTGATGATAAATATCACGATACAACTGAAACAACAGCGTCAAGACTTATGCTCGAATTAGCGGGTGTTAAGGTTAGAAAATACGAAGGAAGAGATTTAGATTTGATTTTTCATGAAGCTCATTGAAATTAATAATTTATCGTATTCATATGATGGAAAAGTAAATGTCTTAGATGGCATTTCTTTTGATGTTAATAAAGGTGAATATGTTTCAATTATTGGGCATAATGGAAGTGGCAAATCAACAATTGCGAGGCTTCTTATTGGTCTATTAGATTCAAAATCTACCTCCATTAAAGCATTTAACCTTGAATATAATAGACAAAATATTCGTGAAATTAGAAGTCACATAGGTATTGTTTTTCAAAATCCTGATAATCAATTTATAGGTTCAACTGTAAGAGATGATATTGCTTTTGGCCTTGAAAATAGAAATGTTCCTCAAAAAGATATGGATAAAATTATTAATGAATTCGTTGAAAAAGTTAATATGAGCAAATTCATTGATAAAGAACCCACAAATCTATCTGGTGGTCAAAAACAACGAGTTGCTATAGCGGGGGTTCTAGCTATGAATCCTGACATTATCATATTTGATGAAGCAACATCTATGCTTGATCCAAAAGGAAAATTAGAAATTAAACATATGGTTGATTCGTTAAAACATGAAAAACCAGATTTAACGATAATATCAATTACTCATGATGTAGAAGAAGCTTTTTCAAGTGATAGAATTATCGTTTTAAGCAGTGGAAAGATAGCGTTTGATTTATCTCCAAAAGAGCTTATTAAACATAAGGATGAACTTTTAAAGATGGGACTTGATATTCCTTTCAAAGAAAAACTAAAAGATTCTTTACTAAAAGAAGGATTAGACAAGGTGGTAAAAGATTTATGTCTATAAAAGCTGAAAATGTTTTTTATAAATACTCTCCTAAAACGCCTTTTGAATATCAAGCTTTAAACGATGTTTCTTTTGAAATTAAGGACGGTTCTTTTACTGCGATTGTTGGAAAAACAGGATGTGGTAAATCCACTTTGATTCAACAATTTAACGGCCTTTTAATACCAACAAAAGGAAAGATCAGTGTCGATAATTTTGTTATAAGTTCAAATAAAAAAGAAAGAACAAAAAAACTACAGAATTTAAGAAAAAAAGTTGGCATAGTTTTTCAATTTTCAGAGAATCAATTATTTGAAGAAACTATTGAAAATGATGTTATTTTTGGACCGATGAATTTTGGTGTAAAAAAAGAGGAAGCATTAAAGCTAGCTCATGAATGTCTTTCATTAGTTGGCATTGATGAATCATATTTTAAACGTTCACCATTTGATTTATCTGGCGGAGAAAAGCGACGTGTTTCGATAGCGGGTATTCTCGCGATGAAACCAGACATTTTAGTTTTAGACGAACCAACAGCGGGATTAGATCCAAGTGGAACAAAGGAAATATTAAATCTTTTCAAAAAAATAAACGAATCAGGAATTACAGTTGTTTTAGTAACACATGATATGGATGTTGTTTTTGAATACGCAAACAATGTGATAGTCATGAATGATGGAAAAGTAATGGAAATTACTACACCGGATAAATTGTTTTTTGATGATGTGGAAAAATATTCTCTTGAAATGCCGCTTCTTGCACAATGTGTAAAAGAATTAGTGAACAAAGGATACAAACTAGATTTAACAAAAATTAGAGATTTACCTTCACTCATAAATCAAATTAAGGAGCATAACCATGAATAGCTTAACTCTTGGTAGGTATGTTCCATATGACTCTTTCATCCACAAAATGGACGCTAGAAACAAAATTATTTGTTTAATACTTTTAATGGTGGCGGTTTTTTACCAATATAGTGATTGGGTTATAACTTTTGCTATTGGAGGAACCCTTTTTGCGTTATTGATTTTATTGATGATTGTCTCTCGTGTGAGTTTTAAATCTTTGTTTTCATCTTTAAAGTCGCTTTGGTTTTTCATTATATTTCTGATGATTATTAATGCCTTAATTCCTCCTAAAGACGCCACTAATATTGCATTTAGCATTGGGACTTTTAATATTTATTTTGAAGCAATTTTTCAATCTTTGAAAATTATTCTTCGTCTTATATTGATGGTTTCTCTTACGATGATTTTGACATCCACAACTAAACCTTTGGATTTAACTAATGCGTTAGAATGGTTCTTATCACCATTAAAGATTATTAGATTTCCTGCTCATGAGATAGCTATGACAATTTCTATTGCTTTAAGATTTATACCAACTCTTCTTGATGAAACAGAAAGAATTATGAAAGCACAAGAGTCACGCGGAGTTGATTTTAAACATGGAAAAATATCAACAAAAATTAAAGCAATTATTTCTTTGATTGTACCTTTATTTGTTTCCGCATTTCAAAGAAGCGAAGAACTTGCAGACGCAATGGAAGCAAGAGGTTACGATCCTAAAGCAAAAAGAACAAAATACAGAAAATTAACTTTCCATGTTGGCGATTTCTTTGCCTTTGTTTTATGTGGGGCAATTATGAGCGGAACAATAATTGTTTCTCATTATGGATTTACATTTTCTACACCTTCGTTTTTACCAGCATTTTTAGTTGTTTTAGCGGGTTTGATTACATATATAATATTGTTAGGAATTCTAGATAATAATATTGAGAAATTTTTATGAGATTATTAGGTGTAGTTAGCTATGATGGGAGCTTGTTTGTTGGATGGCAAATTCAACCAAACGGGAGAAGTGTTGAAGAAGAAATTGAAAAAGTTTTAAGCAAGATTTTAAATAACAAAACAAAGATATATGGAAGTGGAAGAACTGACGCAAAAGTTCACGCATTGGGGCAGACATTTCATTTTGATATTGATAAAGAAGATATTGATTTAGGAAAATTTCTTTATTCGATTAATTCATTGCTTCCTGAAGATATTCATATCATTTCTTTAAAAAAAGTTGATAATGATTTCCATGCAAGATTCTCTTCAAAAAGAAAAACATATAAATATATATTAAATATGGGTGAATATAATCCTTTTGAAAGGAATTATGTTTTTCAATTCCAAAGGAAATTAGATATTAACAAAATATCTGAGGCAGCTAAATTATTTATAGGTGAGCATAATTTCAAGTCGTTTACCGCCAAAGAAGAAGATGAAAACAATTACATTAGAGAAATATATTCATTAAATGTTAGTGAAGATAATAACAAATTGTTCTTTGAAATAACTGGCAATGGTTTTATGAGATATATGGTTCGAAATATTGTCGGAGCTCTTATTGAAATTGGACTAGGAAAAATTGAACAATCATATATAGAAACTTTATTAAATAAGCAAACTTTTTGTTGCCAATATCGAGCAAAAGCATGTGGGTTATATTTAATTGATGTGATTTATTAATTTAACTCGAATTCATTCTACTCGAATTCATTCAAGTTGAGGTTATTTATGTTTTATGCAAGAGAAAAAGAATTAAATTTGTTTAAAAAGTTTTATGATGAAGATGGATTCTGTGGATTAGTCGTATATGGTAGAAGAAGACAAGGAAAATCCACATTAATTTTAGAATCACAAAAATATAGCGATGGTAAATTCGTTTATTATCAATGTTTGAATGCATTAGATAATATTAACTCTAATGGGCTGATAAGTGTTTTAACACATGTTTTTCCAAATACTGTAATTTCAGAAAATAGTTCTTTTTGTGAAGTTTTGGAGTATATTTTTTCTTTATCTATCAACAATAAAATAGTTCTCGTTTTAGATGAATTTCCTTTTCTAAAAGATTTGGATTTAATATGTAGTTTTATTCAATCTTTAATTCAAAAATATGGTGATAACTCTAATATGAAGTTGATCATTTCAGGAAGTCATGCTAATACAATGCTTAAGTTGGTCGGCGTTAAAAGTCCGCTTTTTGGAAGGCTTAAATACAAATTGTTTGTTAAACCATTTGACTATTTAGATGCATCAAATTTCTACAAAAATTGCACAGATGAAGAAAAAATTGCATATTATTCTGTTTTTGGAGGGACCCCATATTATTTATCGATGATAGATCCTAAAAAAACATTTGAAGAAAATATTTTTGATCTTTTATTAAGTGAAAATGCGCCTTTGATTAATGAAATAAATGGAACAATGAAAGACGAATATACGAAAATCGAAAATGCTTCATATTTAATGAAACTTATTACATCTGGGAAGCACTCATACAGAGATATTAATGCAAATTATTCTTTAAATGCAAAAAATAGCGACTTAGCATATCTTTTGAATGTCTTGGTTGAGATAGGTTTTCTTTCGAAGACGTATTCAATTAACGATACAACAAAAAAACATGCTTATTATAACTTGAGCGATAATCTATTTAGCTTTTATTTCACATTGATTTATCCGAATCTTGCAATTAAAAATGTTGTTCCAATAGATGTTTTTTATGATACAAAAATCAAAAATAATTTATTCAACAAATACATTCCATTAAAGTTTGAAAATATTTGCAAAGAATATCTTATAAGAAAAAATTTAAGTGGTGATATGAATCCATTTTTTGAAGAGATTGGGTCATTTTCTTATAACAATAAAAAAACTCACATTAATGGTCAATATGACATTGTAACAAAAGATAAAAATGGATATGTGTTCTATGAATGTAAATATACAAATTCACCAGTGGATAGTCATATTGAAAAAGAACTAATTGATTCATTAGCGCAAAACAATATTGAATATTATAATTTAGGTTTTTTCTCTAAAAATAGTTTTGAAAATTTATCAGATAAAAACTATCGATTGTATGATTTAGACGACCTATTTTTCAAAAATAGTAATAAAACCAATAAATAAAAACTTTTCTATCTTGTTTTACAAGAGTATAATTAAAACGCAATTTAGGAGATATTATTATGGGAAGACACCATGAAGTCCGTGCTGCAGCGATGGCAAGAACGGGAAAAATTAAATCAGCATTATACGCTCGTGCTTCTAGAGAAGCATATCTTGCTGCAAGAACAGGTTCACCTGATCCAAAAACAAATTTAGCTTTAAGAGCGGTTTATGAAAAATATCGTGGAAAATCAGTTCCAAGAGATGTTTTTGATCGCGCTATTAAGAAAGCTCAAGGCGGAGATGCGGAAGTATTTATCGCTGGTAGATATGAATTCTTTGGCCCAGCTGGATCATATATTATTGTTGATACATTAACTGATAATCCAAATCGTGCACTTGTTGAAGTTAAAACAGCAGTTGTTCGCAAAGGTGGTCATTTGGGTAGTGTTTCATTCAATTTTGAAGAAAAAGGCGTTTTAGTATTCAAAGGAAACAACCGTGATGAAGTCGAAGAAGCTTTAATTCTTGGCGATGTTGATGTCATCAGCGTTGAACAAGACGAAGACTTAGTTGTTGTTTATGTAACACCAAGTTCATTTGCAAAAGCAAAAGAAGTTCTTTCTTCGCTCGGTATTAGCGAATATGAAGAAGCAGAAATCAGCATGATTCCAAATGAATATATCGATATTCCAGACGCTGAAACAAAAGCTAAATTTGAAGAACTTATTGATAATCTTGATGAACTTGAAGATGTTCAAAACGTCTATCATAACGTTAACTTATAATTATCAAAACTAAAAAAACTGGCCGGATGAGATAAAGACCTAAATGTTAGACCAACTAACAGGAGGGCATCATCTTAAAAGCCAGTTTTTTTGTGCAAATAAAAAGTCGGAACGAGTCCGACTTTTATGAGCAAACTATTTATCTTCGTTAATTGTAACAACGCTGATAACACTCGGCATTTTGACAAATGTTGTAAGAGCAATCAAAATTGCCACTAATACAATGAGAACACCGAAAATTATTAATTGAGCGCTATGAGGAACTACAGGGTTATTTCCTACGCCTAGTGAACCAAGCACTAAAGCAGAAACACCAACAAGTCCTCCAATGAGAATAGGGCTAATTGCCGATTTAACGACTCTATCTTTAACAGCATAGACAATTGTAAATACAGTATTAAGAACCATAATTGCACCGAGAACAATAAGTATATATGGAATAAATAACATAATATAAGTTATTATTGTTCCAGCTATGCCTTGATTCACAAGAATAAATATTCCGAACGCTAAAACAAGTCCTGAACCTAAAGCAATTCCTAATACTGCCTTTCTAAGAACAATAGATGCCACAATTGACATAAGGACTCCAACACCTCCGACAACTGTTAAGATGATGCCGAGCACAAGTGAAATAGTGTTGAAAGATTCGCCGCTATTAGTTGCACCAGCAACAATGCAAACAATGCCGACAATAAGTGTCATTGCTGCGGCAATCCATTTGCTTAATGATCTTTTGACTAATGAAACCATAATATTTTTCCTCCTACATTTATTATTAAACAAAAAATATTTAATTCAAGTCCAATTAAATTAAAAATTTAAATAGTAAATAAAAAAGGGAACATGAATT
>DNPJ01000080.1 GCA_003501485.1 Bacillota bacterium | reverse complement strand
GATGAGGTTATTAAATATTTAAACAATGACGATGTTACATATAAATATTTCAGATGGCATTCATCAGGAGATATAGTTGACGAACAATATTTAGACGGTATGGTCAGAGTTGCGTTAGCTTGTCCTCAAACAACATTCTTAGCATTTACTAAGAAATGGGAATTAATCAATGAATGGATTGACAAACATGGCATTGAAAGTCTTCCTGTAAATCTTAAAATTGTTTTAAGTATGTGGGATGAAGAATATAATAAAACAGTGAAGAATAAATATTTACTTCCTGTTACATATGTCGAATTCAAAAAATCATCTGAATTTAAAGCAAATGTACCAACAGGCGGATATCAATGTCCAGGAAGTTGTAAGACTTGTAAAAATTGTTGGAAGATGATGTTAGGTCAAATGACTTTCTTCCATCAACATTAATAAAAGAAAGGAGAAAATATTATGAGTAATGAAGATTATACTTATTTAGTTTTAGCTTTATTATTACTTTTGTTTTTCGTGCTTTGGTGTGGATTATCACCTCAATAATTAAAAAGAAAGGAGGGACGTGCAATATGGAAGTTGCAATTTTCTTATTGGTCTTTTTCGGTGCTGTAATATATTTTATATGTAAACAGGCAAAAAGAGAAGGATATTCAGTTTTTCTTGTACTTTTAACATTAATTTTGTATTTATTGTTAAATATAAGATAAACAAGAATTTAAAAATTAAATAGGAACAGTCGTTTATTAAATCATACAAAGGAGGAAATAAGGTATGAAAAAGAATTATGCAAAAATTTGTGCTATGTTGTTATCAGATATGGACTTCGAATTAATCAAACAGGAAGAAGTAGAAGGAATACAATATTACAGTTTAGAAGATTTACAAGGTGCTAATCTTGGTAAAATCGAAAAGGATCGTTTTGATAATACAGCAGCTGTATTAGATAGATTAGAAATATATTATGATAATTATATTCTTGATGACTTAAATGAAATTTATGGTTTACAAGATGTTTATAGTAAATCATTCGCAGAACTTTTAGAAGAATGTAAAAATAATCAAAATATTCAAACATATTATATTGATTGGCTTGAATTGATTGCTCATCAAGCATTTAATGTGGATATAAATGATGTCTATAAAGAACAAGAAAATATGAAAAAATTATCTCAGATGAAAATTGAAGGACGTCCAAATACTAAAACAGATTTCTGGATAGCTGTAGGAGATTCTAATGATTATGAACATGAACATTGGATTTTTCATATTTGTGAAGGAACTTCAGATTTAAGTGAAGAAGATGATGAGGAAGGATATGAATCATACGCTTATTATGAGGTGTATGAAAATAATCCCGAAAGACAAGATAAAATAACAGAAGAGAATATAGAAATATGGAAAAACAAATTGAAAGAAGATGATGGTGGAGCTTGTATGTTCGATGAAGAATATAAAGATTTATCATTCATAGAAATTTGTTATGATGTATTAAGTGTAGCAGGTATATCATATCCAGAACAACTTAAGATTCGTATTATTAAATAATTAAAATTTAAAATTCAATAGGAACAGTCTATCATAACTAAAACAAAGGAGGAAATATGTTATGAAAAGCAAATTTATTAAAGGCCACTGGTACAAGGTAAAAGATGCATTTGGAGATGTCTGGACAGGACAATATATGGGAAGAGAAGAAGGTTGGTCTTGTTGTGTCTGTGACAAGGGCAATCACGCTCACATATTTAATGTATGGCACGAACAACTTCAAATGGACGAAGTCGCAGGGTTTAACAATTATGAATCATTAGGATTCGGAACAGAACATTTACCAGAGATTATTGAAGATCTAGGCTATAATGACAAAAAAGTATATCTTAATAAATAAACAATAGGAGGAAAAATAAAAATGAGAAAAATTGTTTATATTGGAAGTTGTAAAATTGTTAGTTGTGATGAAATGAACGAACCAACTCTTGAGTTCAGAGTAACAGAACCTATGGATAACTTTTCAAAAGTATCCGATGCTCTTAAGAAGAAAGTAGATGAAGTAATGGCAGATGAAACAAGATGTCATACTCATCATGTTGAAATTACTGTTACCGAATGTGAAGAAGCAGAAGATTCTAAGCTTTATCCTAATACTTCATACACAAAATATTATCGTGAATGGTAGTTCAAATTAATTAAACAAAATCATTATACCACTTGTGTGCTGACAACACTTGTGGTATAATGGTATTAATCAAATAGGAACAAATAAAAGTATTAGGAGGAAAACTTATGAAAAACGAATTAAGATACAAAATCATTACACACATTGTTAGAGTCTATAACTCCATTAAATTAAATGATGAAATCACAGAAGATTATGTTAATACTATGACTTGGGATCAACAGCTTGTTGCAGTTGAATATGATTTTTTACAAGGCCATGGAAACTTTCATGTCGGAGCTTTATTAGAACGTGTACATTCTTTAGGTATACAAGGAGACTTAAATCAAATTACCAGATCTTATATAAGAGCATTAAAAAGAAAAGACAGTCATCGATTAGAAGGATGTCATAATTTCCTGTTAAAAGATTCATCTATTATATCAGCTCTTTTAGAAGCACGACAATTATTAATTGATTTAACTCGTATTGATAAGCGCAAAAAAGTGTTTCCTATATTTCCAATTAACAACGTCTTGCTTCCATTAGAAGAAATTATAGCAAGAGAAAACTGGGTACCTCAGCTACAAGTGTTTGGTAACTTAGCTATTAATTACGAACACCTAGAACGATTTGGAGAAGATAAAATCTATGACGCAATTAATAAAATCTATGGTACTCCTGTAGATATAGATGTTCTCACAGATGATTTTAAACCAGATGCTATGTTAAGACGAGTTGCCATAGGACTAACAGATGAAGAAAAAGAATCTTCAGAATACAAAGCAAATTATTTTGATATGATGTGTCCTATCTTTCCAACGGTAAGATTATCAGTTGTAGGTAAAAACTAATGATTGTATTACACAGTTTATGTGTTACAATATATTGGAAAGGAGGTGAGTAGATAATGAATGGACTTATGTTAAGTTTCATTGTTTGTGCAGTATATTTGTTTTGCTGCATGACTGGAGTGGGCCGAAAGTAAAGGTTCACTCCTTTATTCCTCGCCGC
>DNPJ01000056.1:2677-2950 GCA_003501485.1 Bacillota bacterium | reverse complement strand
CCATAGAAAACAAAGTTAATCATGTTCATTCTGTGACTCTTGAAATTGGTGAAGTATCTACTGTTATTCCTAAGTATTTGATTGATTGTTGGAAATGGGCTATTACTAAACATGATTTACTTAAAGATTGTGAGCTTAAAATTGAAACAATTGATGCCATAACTTATTGTGAAGATTGTCAGAGAACTTATCCTACTGTTCAATATGGAAAGATTTGCCCACATTGTGGCTCTGAACATACTTATTTACTTAGAGGAAACGAATTTAACATTA
>DNPJ01000056.1:882-2587 GCA_003501485.1 Bacillota bacterium | reverse complement strand
GCTGGTTCGCTAGCGGTTTTTTATTTGTTTATAAAATTCACAAAAAAGTGCCACAAAATTCACTAATTTACATATAGTCATTACGCATCAAAACAAAAAATCAAATAAAATATCACATTATTAGATAAAAATAAAAGAAAAATCGCTATTTGTATAACATAAGTTATGGCTAATTAGCGATTTTTATTTTGAGTGTTTTTTTGGAATAGTTTAAACTGATTTCATTGACAGTTTTTTGTTTGCCTTCCTTTTAAATGCGATCTCAATTGCTCTTCGAAATTCTTATTGGTCATTAATGGGATCAATGATGTTGCTATACCAATTGGATCTCTTTCAAATCTTATTTTGGCTCTTTGAGAAGTGGTATTCATAAATGCAGATGCAAGTCTAAAAAAACTAAATGCAATATTATTAAACACAGCCATAACTTTTATTGCGTTTTTATCTGTGAATCGATAATTATCTTCATTGAATAATTCATCTTTAATGCGATGAGGATTATTCTCGAGTTCCCATCGATTATCAATTGTAGCAATAATAACATTAATATCATCGCTTGATGAAATAAAATATCTTGAAATTTCTTCACTTCTTTTTCCTCTTTTGTGAGACTTGATTTGAATAAAAGCTCTAATCTTTTCAAATTCAAAAGTAGAATAATTATCAGGAAGTATTAAGATAGAATAGTCAATTTTATTGTAACTTTTCTTTATTAATGAATCTTTGTTTTTCTCCATTCTTGCAATTATCTCTTTATATAACAGTTTTTGATTACTTTTTACTGTTAAAACATAATTCCCGCCTCTTTTAATAATAATTTGACTTGTCTTACTTTGACAATGAAGTGCATCCATTGTAACGATACATTTATTAAGATTATATTTATTGAAGATATTTTGTGCTTCTGGTATTTCATTGGTTTTATCATCGATAACTGTTGATGATTTAACTATCCCTATACTAGCATCATAGACATTAAAAACATTCTTGTTACCTAAAGGGTTTAAGCAGTCTTTATTTCTTCCTGATGATTTAAATTCTTTTCCATCTCCAACCACCAAGTTTAGTTTTTTATCGATATTGACACCAGCTGTTTCAAGCATTTTAAAAGACAAATATTTAAACTTAGAAATAATAGAATCTCTTAAAGAATTAGCATCTAAAACCATAAAAACATACCTAAATAAATCGTGTGATGGAATGTTTTTATGCTCTATAAGACCTAATTTTTTAAATTCATGAACGTTTTCTTCAATATACATCGATGCATAATTAAACGATTTAAATCTGCCTATTAGAACTAAGTACATCACAATCGTTAAAATATTTTCTAGTTTATAAGTTGTTCTTCCTTTAACTCTAGGGTCTTTTACACTTTTGAAAATATGGAGAAATAAGGAAATATCTTTCTTTTTAAATTTAAAACGATAATTATTTTCTTCAATATACATTGATATAGTAGAAAACACATCAATAAAAACATTGTTACTATTCATATTCTACCTCGTATTTTTCAAATATTCTTATGGCTATTTTTGGATAAGATGGAAAAATCAATTCTTTTCCATCTGTTTGAATAATTGTGTTTTGCTTTAGAGAAATGAGAAGCAAATCATAATCTTCTTTATCCTTAAAAACACTTTTTAATAGAGTTTCAATTTTATTAGAAACAGTTTTTACTTTTTGAAGATTTGTTTGCTTATAA
>DNPJ01000056.1:0-854 GCA_003501485.1 Bacillota bacterium | reverse complement strand
GTTCATTCCTTTTAGAATTACTAATGTAAGACATACTTAGGTAATCGCTATTAATATGACCATAGATAAATTGAACTATTCCTAAGATTATAATAGAAGTTGCTCTTTCGCCAGTTATATTAAACAAACTTCTTTGAATTGCCCGTCTATATCGAGAAAAAATATAATGAGATAAGCCATATTCTAATGTCTCACCTTGCTGATATTCACTAATTTTTCTTTTTTTCTCTATGAGCCCATCATTTTCGGTAATTATGCCAATGTATTCTTGGATTGGCTGTGGATATTTCTTGCCTTTAACTCGTTTTGATGAGATTTTAAAAAGTATATACTGACCTTTCTTTACTCTAACATCATATCCAGTCTTTTTGTATTGTTGTGCCCAACTTGGTAATAATTCTTTTCTCATACTAGTATAATACCATAATACTATACAAAAGTAAATACTTATCCCTAAATGTTTGTTTTTGTTATAAATCGTCAACTTTTCATTTTAGTGTAACTAAAGATGATAATTCGTTATTTACTTTACCAAAATCAGAGAGTCTAACCCCTAATTTATCGCATATTTTTTTCTGCTTTTGAGTTAATGAACTATCAAGTACATATTTTTCATCAATGTTTAATAAAGATTCAATGTCATCCAATTCCTTTNNGGCTAATATAAAGTTAATTAATTGACATTATTAAAAAAAGAATTATAATTTTATTAGTTAGATGATACTAACCAAGGAGTGAGTTATATGCTGTTTTTTAAGAAAAAAGATTATAAAGAAATGACTATACCTGTTGAAGGTATGAAATGCGGAATGTGTGAAGCTCATGTTAATGATATTATTCGTAAGAATTTTGAC
>DNPJ01000099.1:653-2560 GCA_003501485.1 Bacillota bacterium | reverse complement strand
GATTAATCTGTCACCTTACGGAGGATTAAGGAGAAAACAAAATGGATGCCTCCGGCCAAATTTAGGGAAGCATCCATGGTAGGACTATGATATAATGCGATTAATTAGTCCAGGATTTGGGGCACAGTTCAAATTAATGGTTTTTCCAATAGTTTTTGGTTAATAATAATTTTTGGACTTCGCCATAATTGTTTGGTTTTTTTGTTGGTTTTATCAAATTGTGTTGTAGCACGTCTGGAATATTTCTTTGCTCTACTATTAAATTTTGTCTAATGATATTGAAACAATTTTTTGCGTTTTGAGTATTTATAAAAACAACCGAGCACCCTTTTTTGTCGTTTAATATCGATTCAACATTTTCAATGCCCCAAAAATCACCTAAAGAAAAATCACCGATTCTAAATATCGTTGAATAATTGCATTCGAAACAGCAATTTCTCATTAAATATCCCCTTCCAAACAAATCGGTGTATTTTTTTGTGTCCTTATTATTGCACAAACTACGTCCGTTCATTAAAACTATTTCTAGATTATTGCCCTTCCACCCATACTTTTTGCTTCTAAATTTGACATTTTTAATATCACCATATTTGTTTTTTAAAAATGATAAAAAATTAGAAAAAAATAAGGGCGATGGAACGCCATGGCATACAATGTCTGCAGTAAGCAAATTGTTGTACTTTTTGCTTAAATATAATTTTAATCCATGCACTTGGCAAGGCGTGCCAACAAAAAGTACTTTTTGTTTATTTTCTAATAAATTTTTTATATTTTTATAGCAGTCGCCGATTGAACTTTGAACATATTTCGACCCTCTCATGGCATCTCTTTTATTACGTGTATTTGTGATTTCGTGATGCACAAAAAACCCATCATCATAAATTGCGGCGCAGACATAACCTTTATTTACAAGTACATAATCTGAAATTGCAGTAAAAATGCCTCCAGATGTACTTTCAAATAAGCCAAGATCATCTTTGATTCGAGCCGAGCAAACATAAGGCAAATTTGGTTTTCCGATATATTTGTTTATAAAAGGGCAAACCGTGAGACAATGGCCACAGTTAATGCATTTTGAATAATCAACGCTTGGCACTTTAAAACCAAATAAATCATTCGTAAATGATATTGCATTTTTTGGGCACGCGTTATAACAAGCTTCGCATCCAAAGCAACTTTTATGTGATACAATTTTGTCAATCATCCTTTTCCACCTTCAAATTTTTAAGCAAATAGTTTTTCGAACTATGAATGTAACCTTCCATCTTTGAGAGCGCAGATATTCCATCTATTTGTTCGAATTTTGTGGCGTTTTCAAAAATTATTTTCTTATCTTCACCGATCATGCTTAGCAAATTAGATAATCTAGTATTTTTACTGGAATGAGCGCAGCAATAGATCTTCTTTTTAAATATTAAAGCAAAGGCTAAACCGTGAAATGAATTTGTAACGACGATAGAAGCTTCGGAAATTAGTGCCAAAAAGTCCTCTGGACCGGCAATTTTAATTTCTTTTTTCTTTTTTTTAATGTTTAATTTATGATTTCCTCCATTTATCAATAATAGTTTATAATCAGGGTATTTTTTCGAAACTAAGTCAATTGTTTTTTCAAGCCATTTAGTTTTTTCCATCGCATAGATAAAAACGTAATTTTTCCTCTTTTTAATATGTTTTTTTATTAATAAATTCCACTCAAAATCAGATAGCAAAAAAACAGGATCCACTACAATGTTTTCTTCTTTTAGCTTTATTAAGCTATTTACAATTAAATACCCATTTTTTTCGCGAAAAGATAAATTTGAAAAAGATGGCAAATATTTAAGAATTGCCCATTTTTCTAAATCGGTTATTTTTTCCCTGCCAAAACTTGAACCATAGCTTATTTTTGTAATGCTATTAAATGGTAG
>DNPJ01000099.1:0-611 GCA_003501485.1 Bacillota bacterium | reverse complement strand
ATGGTAGATAATAAGTGAAAGAATTATCTGATAACGTTAAATTGAATATCTGATCGCTACCAGATATTAGAATTTGGTACTGTAAATTAGCAATTCTTGCTTCGTTATCTCCTATCAACTTTTCTTTTGAGAGAATTAAGTGCTTATTATAAAATGATTGAAATTTTTTCTTTTTTAGTTGCTGTTTTTTTTCATTAAAAGAAACTAGCGTTTTAAAAAAATGCAATGTTTTTCTTTTCCAACTTCTCTTGTCAATTTCGGAATTTGGCACAAAATCAATAATTTCAGTATCGTTTTGTATTTTTTTTATGTGAGTTAACAGGGCGTATGCTTGAAGACATGCGCCATAGTTAATTTCTCTATGAAAAGTAAGAATGCCAATTTTCATCATTTATAATATACAAGATTTTATTTGCGCCTTCCATTTTATAACAATAAAATATTATTAATGAAAAAGATACTTTTAGTTGCAGCTGATGGTTTTAGTAAAACTGGAGTTCCGGCTGTTTTTATGAATATAGTCCGAAATTTGAGCAAAAGAGGTTTTAGTTTTGACATAATTTATTTTGATGAAAGATTTAAATATTATTATGATGAGTTTTGCTCTTTTG
>DNPJ01000097.1 GCA_003501485.1 Bacillota bacterium | reverse complement strand
GTATTTCCATTTGAAGATATTGCAGACACTGGATACATTTTGCGATTGCAGTTACCACAATATATCTTATCTTTAAGTCTAAATATTTCGTGGTTATCTTTTCTGCAACCATATTTATTTTCATCTAATTTCACTTTTACTTTTTCAAATAGTTCTTTAGGAATTATTTGTGGGTAGATTTTATCGTAAACTTTGTTATTGATTCTGCAAATACCTGTATAATACTCGTTTTTGAGATAATGTCTTATGGTTTCTGGTATAAACTTTTTGCCTTTGTTGGTTATGTTTTCTTTTTCAAAATCTCTTGAAATCTGCAAAATTGTTTTACCACTTGCATAATCTTCAAACATTCTAGTTAGAATTTGTTTTTCTTTTTCGTTCACTTTTAACATTTTGTTTTCTTTGGTGTATCCATACGGAACTGAGCCTATTATATGTCCTTTCATTCGAGATTCGTGAAGTCCACGACTTACTTTTTGAGCAAGTTCTTCGCTAAAATATTGGTTCATTCCTTCAAGTAAAGATTCAAGCAAAACTCCTTCTGGTGTTTCAGGTATGTTTTCCATAGCAGATAAAAGTTTTATTCCATTATCTTTCAAATGTTTTCTATGAATTGCTGACTCGAACTTATTTCTTGCAAATCTATCCAGTTTATAAACTAACACATAGTCCCATTTTTTATTGTTGCTATCTTTTAACATTTTTTGAAAAGATTCTCTGTTATCTGTTGTTCCAGAAATTGCTCGGTCTATGTATGAATCTACAATAATTATGTCGTGCTTTTTAGCATAATCTTCGCATACATGAACTTGACCTTCGATAGACTGCTCAGTTTGGTTAGTGCTAGAATATCTTGCATATATTACTGCTGTTTTCACTTTATTTTCTCCTTTTATTTAGTTTTATTTTTGTCTTTCGACAGAGCGGAAAGAAACGAAAAGGGATTGTTTTCTCAATTCTTAAAATCTTAATTTTCTTGTCAAGGGTTGAGAATCAATACATTTTACCCTTGACAAGAAAGAGTTTTCGTTTATGCTCTGTAACCGAAAGACAATCAATAAGCTTTGGGTAGTTTATCTATGAGAGATTTATCTTTATTCGGTTGACCTAAAATTTCACCAGTTTCAAAGTCTAAGCATTTAAAATCATCAAAAAGTAAAATTTTCCTATCTTCTTGACCAATTTTGCAAACAACGTCATCATCTAAAATATCTGCAACAAAATATGTTTGTAAGTGTTTAGAATAAATAACTTTTTCACCAGTTTTGCGAATGTATTTCATGATATAACCGACTGCGTCATTAACACCAATATTGTTGATTGTCTCTTTGAAATCGTTTCTCCCAAATCTTTCTAAAAAGAATGTATTTTGGTGAGCAATTTGCATTTGATGTGTTTTAGTGGAATAATCTTTTGTTTCAATAATCTCTCCAACCATTTCAGCAATTACAAATATTCCATGAAAGTGTAATCTCTCTAAATTTGGACTACGCTCAAATACACCAATATATTTCCAGTTTTTTCTATGAGATAAATGTCTTAAACAAGTAAGTAATTTGTTTCTAAATTCTTCTTCGATAAGTTTATTTCCATCGTAAGTAAAAGTACAAAAATGCGTCCATTGTTGCAGTCCAATTTTCCTATACAATCTCGTAAGTCTAACAATTTTATTTCTCTTTTCCTTTTCAAGTGTAGTCTTAACCAGTTCTTTCGCTTTCTCTTCATCTTTAATTTCTTCATTTATCTTTTCAATTACTTTTTCGGTTTTTTCTTTCTTTGTTCCAGTTTCGGCTTTGTACAACTCTTTAACTTTTTCTTGTATTTCATCTTTTTGTTTTGCTTTTGTATTTTTTCGTTTTTTCCATATTTGTTTTTCGGGCGGTATTCCAATAAAATGACTACCATCAAAATATACTTTAGTTTTTGGATAGTCCATATTGCACCTCGCATTTTTTGAACGACATTATCTGATTCAACATTGCAACAAAAAATTCATTGTCTAGCAAAGTTAAATCTAATTCGTTTTCAAATTCAATTTCTAGTTTTTGCATATTTTTAACTCCTTTTTGTAAATTTGGAATTAAAAAGGACATAGAAAAGTTTTCTTTTCTACGCCCATAAAATGCAACCACTGGCTTTTAATTTTGGCTAAAAGCAAACCAATAAACAATAACTCGGTCTTGTCATTTTTGCGTTGTCTTTTTATTTCCAGTTTTACTTTAGCACAAGTTATTCACAAAATGTAATGACTTAACTTGTACTTTACCTATACAAAAAATAACTTTTCTTAACATTTACCCAAACAAAACTTGTCTTTACTTGATATTTCTTAAACAAAAAAGAGTGCTTTTTACACACTCTATTTGTTTGATTATATGCAATATGCTAAATATCTATCTTTAAATTTTCTTCTGCGTTTGTAAACAATGTCTGTGCTAACTCCTAAAAATTCAGCAATAAGTTTTACTTCAACACCATTGTAGTAATATTCTAAAATTTGGCTTTCTAATTTGTTGGTTACAATTTTCTTTATGATTTCATTAACTTTTGTAAAGTCTGGTTTTTCTTCTTCAAAACAATCTTTTGCAGGAATAAACTCAAGTAATTCTTCATTTTCTGAATTTCCATTCTTCATTTCTTTTCTTAGGTATGCAAACAATGTCTTAAAGCAAGCCATTCTTATTGAAATTGTTTGTGGTACTTTTGCAGTAGATTTAATGAAAGTGCAATTATCTCCAAGTCTTTGTCCTACAAAGTTTAGTAAAAACAAACTTGATTCTTGGACTAAATCGTAAGCATCTGAATAATTATCTAATTCACTGTGATGACAAATATCTTTTTGTAATTGTTTGTGTAAAAACTCTATTCTTTTTGAGTTAGAGTAAGCATACTTTTCAAAGTTGCTTAGACTTGCCAGTGCAATAACCTTTGAGATTTTTTCAATGTTGTCTAAACTAATTACAACATCATTATTTAATATTTCATTTTTTCTTTTGTTCATATATTTTCTCCTTTATCCGCCTTTTGGCAAGTGGCGTTGGAGCAGAGTTTGGATTAAAAACTTAACCCTTGAATTTCTAATACAAGAAGTCAAGGAAGAAGAAAGAAATATTGTGCTTAAAAGCAAAAAAGACCAGGTTTAAAACCTAGTCCAGTAATTACACAAAACAATATTTATTTCCCTTGACTTAGGGGAAAACTATGCTACAAAAGACACCAAAAGCGAGTAAAGGAGATTAAGTAAGGAAAAAATACTTTAATGATTTTGGAATAACTAAAACATTAATATTGCTCATAATTATGTATTTGAAAAATGACTTTTGAAGAAAAACATAATTTCGCTGAAATAACAACATTGAAATTTGAAAACAAATTACGATACTATTTGCCGAGTGATAAAAAAAAGAGGTTTTGCGGATAGCCTCGCACGCAAACCTCTTTTTCACTCGGCAATGTTTGTTCAAGAAAAACATGGTTTTGTTTAGTGTTTTTCTATTTTTGTAGTTCATTTAGTTTGTATTGTTTAATTGTTTTTGTGTTCGTGTGCTTGTCTTCGGTGGAGCGAAGCGACACCGACTTGTATCAAGACAAGCACACG
>DNPJ01000110.1 GCA_003501485.1 Bacillota bacterium | reverse complement strand
AAATCGCTATAAAATTCAGGATTGTACATTATTCCAACAGTTCCCCACATATATGGAACGCTATATTGAGAAATAACTTTATCCTCAATTTTTTCATTTGTATTTTTGTCCTTTGGATGAATGTTATCAAAAATATTCCACAAATATGATGAAACATTATTTCTTATATTATTGGTTTCTTCTTTATCGGTATAAGAAACATCATATAAAGGTTGAATCAAATCATTAGAAATAAGTTTTTGAACCATGTAGTCGCTTGTGACAATAACATCATAAGATGATTTTCCGGTCATAAGTTCGTTGTACATCGTTTCATTTGTATCAAAAGTATCGTATACATATGTAACATCGATGCCTTGCTCTTCCATATATGAAACGAATTGATCCATCATATCGTCTTCGCCTAAATATTTGGAGTAGTTAGTTTGGAGAGTTTCTTCGTCTAGTTCTTCAGCTTCATAAATATAATCAGCAGCATTTAAAATTCTTAAAACAACTTTATTATCATTACTAGCGTTTCCGCATCCACTTAAAGACGCTAGAACAAACAATGATGTAGGAAGGAAGAATAATGATTTATAAAGACATTTCTTCATTGTTAGAAACCCCCTTTCTAGTTTTCTTTTTAGCAAGATAATTGCGACTTAGGGTTATTCCAAGAACTATTAGCAAAACCGCTATAAAGATAAACAAAGTTAATGGTCTTAATTCTGCAGGAACAGTATGTTTTTTAAGAGAAGTTTGAATGAAAGTAGATAATGTTTCAATTGCTGCTTCTCCACTTAATAAACCTGGACCTCTTGTAAAGGCAGTAATGATAAAATCATCAAGCGATAATGTTATAGCTAATAAAAATCCAGATAAAATTCCCGGGAGAATTTGAGGAATAATTACTTTACTAAGTCCTTGTGAAGGTTTTGCTCCTAAATCAAGTGCAGCTTCATAAAGGTTTGGATCCATTTGTTGAAGTTTTGGTTTAACGCTTAAGTAAACAAATGGGAGAGATAACACAACGTGTCCTATAAGAAGGGTCCAAAAACTAAATAATTTGGTATGAAAAATATATGTTCCGATAAAAACAAACATAACTGTCAAAGATAAAGCGATGACAATTTCAGCGTTTACAACCGGGATTTGAGTTGCGATTTCAATAGCTTTTTGACTGCGTTTTTTACAATAAAATGTTCCAATAGCTCCAAGTGTTCCTAATACTGTTGACACAATAGCGGATACAAAAGCAAGTATTAAGGTATTTCCCATTGCTGTCCATATTTGTTGTGAAACTTTAGAACCTGAAAATAAATTTTCAAATAAATCAAGACCGAATGTAAAACCTTCAGTCAGCGAAATTGTTTCATTTGTAGAAAAAGCAAAAGCAATCAAAACTAAAATTGGAAGATACATCAAAAATAAAATTAAATAGATGTAGATATTAGCAAATATTTTCTTTACCATAACCCACCCCTTGCATTTTCTTCTTTCTTTGTATTCCTAGTAAGAAGCATGCTTAATAAAACTAAAATGAGAAGGACAAAAGCCATAAAAGAGCCGTTGTGCCATTGATAGTTAGCAAAATTAATATAAATTGAATTGCCGATTAAAGTAATATTTCCTTCTGAAAGAGCATCAGAAATAACATATGAGCTCATAACAGGAACAAGTGTCATTGTAACAGCGGATATTATCCCAGGAAGAGATTGAGGAATAATGTTTCTTATAAAAACTTGCATTGGGTTAGCGCCCAAATCCGCTGCTGCTTCGATTTGTGACTTATCGAGTTTAAGCATTGTTGTATATAAAGGAAGAATTACAAATGGTAAATAGTTATAAACCATACCAATTAGTGTAGCCAAATATGGAGAATTTCCTCCAGTTAAATTAATCGCAAACAAGATATCTCTTGTTGCGGTTGTTCTTAGAACAAAGTTGATCCACATTGGCATGATAAATAGCATGACCAATACAGCGTTTTTGTTATATTTTTTGTTAGCTAAAAAATACGCAAGTGGATAGCCGATAATAAGGCATATTATTGTTGTTTGCACAGCGATAAACAAACTAACTAAAATAACTTCTAGTTTAGTTGTATCACTAAAGAATTTTTTACAAGCATCAAATGAAAGCGCACCGCTGTTATCACTAAATGCATAATAGATGATTAAGAACAATGGTATGATTACAAACAATGCTAAGAAAATAACGTAAGGTATCGAGAAGAACTTGCGTTGAAATCTAAATTTCATATTCTGCAATATCTCCTTTTAGACGTACTTTAACATCTTTCTTATTAATTTTTATACCGACAACATCGTTAATGTTCCATGTATCAGGAGTATCAAGAATAAAGTCTTCATCATCTTGTGTACGGCAAATAACTTGATAGTGATCACCACGATATATATTTGATACAACAGTTCCAGTTAATTGACCAAATTCGGTATCATCAGATAATTCAATTTTATCTAAAGGAATATCGAGAGTTAATTTGGCACCTGCTAAATCATATTTTTTTCCTGATGGAGAGACTAAATATCCATCTTCATCAATCTTACTTCCTTTAATTAGTTGAGTTAAATCAACCTCAATTTCACCATCGCTTAATTCAACATTATTATTTTTAAGAACTTCGCAATTTGTATATAGATTTTGAATAAGTTCCTTTTTCATAATGTGAATGCCTTCTGGTTCAATATCTACACCAACATCACCTTCAGGAAAATCTTTTGTGGATTGAGCAATGAGTTCGTTTTTGCCAATCATAATCGAATATTCATAATGAATACCTTTAAAGATTTTGCTCACGATTTTGCCTTTAATCATGCCTTTATCAGGTTTAGTTAAAATGACGTCTTCAGGACGAACGACAACATCCACTCTTTCGCCTTTTTCATAATCATCAACACAATCAAAATCATGTCCGAGAAATCTAACTTTAAGTTTGTCTTCCATAGAAGCATTATAGATGTTACTTTCACCAATAAAGTCCGCTACAAAAGCATTTTTTGGTTCATTATAAATATCAATTGGGGATCCAATTTGTTGAATAACACCATCTTTCATGACGACAATAACATCGCTCATGGTCAATGCTTCTTCTTGGTCGTGAGTAACATAAATGAAAGTGATACCAAGTTTTTTATGCATTTCTTTTAATTCGATTTGCATGTCTTTGCGCATTTTTAAATCAAGAGCGCCAAGAGGCTCATCTAAAAGAAGAATTTCTGGTTTGTTGACAATACATCTTGCAATAGCAACGCGTTGTTGTTGACCACCAGAAAGAGTTGTAATATCGCGATCTTCTAGTTCTTCTAAATCTACAACAGATAAAGCTTTTGTCACCATTTCATCAATTTCTTTAGATGAATAATGTTTCATTTTAGTGACAACTTTTCCGTTTCTTTTCGTAACTTGAACTGGAATCTTTTTGAGTTTAAGACCGAATGCAACGTTATCATAAACATCTAAATGAGGAAATAATGCATAACGTTGAAAAACAGTATTGATAGGTCTTTTGTAAGGTGGAAGTTTGGTAATATCTTGCCCATTGAGTAAAATAGTTCCACCACTTGGAAGCTCAAACCCTCCTATCATGCGTAATGTGGTTGTTTTCCCACAACCAGAAGGGCCTAATAAGGTGACAAATTGTCCACGCTTAATGTCAAGTGATATTCCGTCGACGGCATTAAAGTCGCCGAAGCTTTTAACTACATTGCTTAAGCTGATGATTACTTCTTCGGATGCCATAAGCACACCTCCATAACTACCAATTAAATAATGAATTAAACTAATTAAATTAGTCGTTAAATAATATATCAATATGTGAAAGAAAATTACAACATTTTTTTAATATTTTTTTTAGCAATTTTTTTAAGCAATTTTTCGACGATGTTTTTAAAACTAGTTTTTTTGGAAATAGTTTACTACTTATCGTATCTTTCTAATGCTTTTATTTTTTAAAATTCTATCAACATTTTTTATCACTTTTTCTAAACAATTTTTCGCTCAAAAAATGTAGTTAAAAAAATTATAAAATTATTATGTATATTATCTAACATGTTTTTGGTTAAAAATATCGACGTTATTTTACTGTTTTGATTGAAAGAAATATTTATACTAAATATAATTACATAAGGATATATTATGAAAATTAAAAACTTACTATTTCTTCCATTATTATTAAGCACGATCGCTTTATCTTCCTGTAACGAGAAACAAGAAAAAATTAATCTTTTATATGGCCAACAAATAAAAAATGATGTTACATATATTGATTATCAGGAAGTTAAAGAAAAATTTCTAAAACGTGAAACATTTATTATAAGTGTATTCGCAAACAATTGCAGATGTTGGACTGATTTACATAGCATTTTGAAACAGTATATTTCAAATTATCACGTTGAAGTATTTGCTATTTCATATAATGACTTCTTATTAGCTTCAAAATCTAATGATAACAATGTTTTTAAATTAAATATTGCTTCAGGTTCCACTACTTTTGCGGTCGTTGAAAACGGGGAACTTAGATTTAACGAATTAAACACCGAAAAAACAAAAACGCTTCGCAGTTATAATGCTTTTGAAGAATTTATGAACGAATTAGTAATTCTTCCAAAAATGTTTTATATAGATTTAGATCAATTAAACCAACTATTTGAAACAGATAAAACAAGTCTTGTTTATTTCTCAAGAAGCAATTGCTCAGATTGTTTATATTTTGACGAACATTTCCTCAGAAACTATCAAATGACAAAAAATATGTACATTCTTGATTGTGAGTCAATCGGAATAAGAGAATATGACGCTGAAGGAAATCTCACACCTGAAAGCGCTACTAAATGGCAAGAATTTAAAGACAATTATTATTTATCCAATGTTAATAACAAAGATTTCGGCTATGACACAGGATATGTTCCAACATTATTGTTATTTAACGGTGATTCAACTACTAAAAAGCCAACATTTATTTCTGGAGCAGTTTATTTTAATGATGAATTAGTTAAAGAAAACGGTGAATATATAGTTAAAAATTCCTATTATTCCAATGAAAGAAAAAACAAACTTACTTATTTGGATAATGTTGAAAATAAAGTTCTTGAAGGTATAAAAATAGATGAAAACAATATAACATTATACGGAGAATACATAGCTTGGAAAAAAATTGATGCATCAAAATATCATGACCCACTTATGAAGGCGTTCCTAGATGATGCAAATAATAAAATTAATCACGATAAATTTTTAGAAGAATGAGTTAACTCTTCTTCTTTTTTCTTGTAATCTTCTTCGCTTATAATTCCTTGATCTTTTAATTTTTTATATTGTTCAAGCAATTCTTTATCTCTATCACTAATTTCGTTATCATCCTTATTTTCTTTTACTTTGATAGTAACAAATTCTGAAGAACCACCATTTTTAAGGGCTTTAAGTATTTCTTCAGAAAGACCTAAGTTTATTGAGCATAAGAAAAATCTTAATAAAAACATTGTCATGGAAACTAAAAATGAAAATCCACCAACAGAAATCAATATTTGTCCTGGAATATTGTAAGTATTATCGGGAAGATTTATTAATTCAAAACATAAAAAAGATGCTATAAAGCAAGTAATCGATAGACCTAAAAATGTGTAGCCTAAAATCGAAAACAATTTTTTGTTCTTTTTTAATTTATTAACTTTATCTTCAAATTCTTTTATATCTTTATCTTCAAATTTCATGATTTTAATCTATTTGTAATTTTTTGTGCTTTTGAATATATTGTTTTTTCGTGAATATGTTTTGCAAAACGATGATTGTAATATAGAATCCGCCCATTTATCATCGTCATTTTAATAATATCCCTACTTCCTGCATAAACAATATTTTTTTCAATATTATTTATCGGTTGCATGCAAGGAGAATTTAAATCAATCATAATAATGTCCGCTAATTTATTTTCTTCCAATGTATCAGCGTTATATAACCCCATCGCATGTGCGCTATTAACAGTAGCCATTTTCAAGACTTCTTTTCCATCCATTATTGAAGGATCATTATTCATTAATTTTTGTAATGTGGAAGCTAAATACATTTCTTTAAACATATCTAAAGAATTGTTGCTTGCAGCCCCATCTGTTCCTAAAGCAATATTAAGTCCTTTTTCTTGATATTTATATAAAGGAGCAATTCCACTCGCAAGTTTTGCATTAGATCCTGGACAAGAAATAATAGAAATATTTTTTTCTTTGAAAATATTAATTTCTTCTTCATCTAAATATATGCAATGGAATCCTCCACCACCATAATTAAAATATCCAAGCTCATTTAATAAAACTGTTGGTCGCTTGTTGTATCGTTTAATACAATCGTCAACTTCACTAGATGTTTCAGCAATATGAAGATATGCTGGACATTTAAGTTCGTTAACTAAATTCGCAATATCTTTGATTCTTTCATAAGGCGTTGTGTATTCGGCGTGAATGCCAATTTTATACGAAATTAAATCGTTTTCTTTATTTAAAGATAAGTAATTATTTCTAATTTCATCAATAGATTCTTTTGTCGAGGTCGCCAAAATGACATCTCTAAAACCAATTTCTCTACAAGCTTTAATTATTTCTTTTGGTGAAAAATACATATCAAATGCAGCAGTTATGCCACCTTTAATGTATTCTAGAAGTCCACATTTAGTTAAATGATAAATATCATTTTTCTTAAATTTTTCTTCCATCGGGAATATAACATTAAAAAGCCAATCGTGAAGTGATAAATCATCTGCAGCGCTTCTTGCAAACACCATTGCTGTATGAGCGTGTGCATTTTTAAATCCAGGCATTAAAAGATTGCCTTTGCAATCAATAATTTTGTCTGCTTTTACATCTATCTTATCCGCGATTTTTTTAATAAATTCGTTTTCAACTAAAATATCACCAAAAAAAATCTCGCTCCCGTCCATTTTTAAAATACGGGCGTTTTTTAATAAAGTTTTCATCTTCTATTTCTTTAAATCGTTATCGTCATCATCCTTATCGCGAACTGGAACAAGCATTTCTTTAGGTGCTCCGCAAATAGGGCAACTTCCATCTGGAAGAGGTGTTACTATTTGTCCGCATATTTTACATAAGTATTTCATAACGATACCTCCTATTATTATTGTAATTGTTTATAATCTATTTTTCCAACAACTGTATGTGGCATTTTATCAAGGAAGATAACTTCTTTTGGTTTTGAATAAATTCCTAAACGAGAAACAATACGATCTACAATTTTTTCTTTTGCTTCTTCTTTCGTGCCTTTATATGTTTTTGAAAGCATTACATATAGGCGAATAATATGACCGTGTTTTTCATCTTCTTCACCAACAGCGCATACTTCATAAACAAAATTAAATGATGTGGCAGCATCTTCAATCATACTTGGAAATACTGGAATACCATTTACCTTAACAATTCTTTTAAGCCTTGTCTTAAAAACAATAAATCTTTCTTCATCAATCGTCCCAAAATCACCGGTACGAACATATTTATCACCATTTTTATCGATAAAAAATGTTTTATCATTAATATCTTTATCATCGTTAAAACGATATCCATTCATGATCGTTTCTCCGCCGATGCAAATTTCTCCTTCTTCGTGTGGTTTTAGAATTTCTTTTGTTTCTGGATTTATAATAAGACCTTTAACATTTGGAAGAAGAACTCCAACTGTCCCTGCTTTATGGTATTTATAAGTATTAACCGCACAGACATTAACAACTTCAGTAAGACCATATCCTTCTCTTAATCTGCATTCCGATTTTGCTTTTTCCATTCTTATATTAAAGCGTTCACAAAGAGCGGGTGAAACATAATCACCGCCAACAAATGCTACAACTAAGTGACGAAGTTTTCTTCCTCTAAAATTATTTTTAGATAAAAGTGCCTCATATAAAACAGGAACGCCTAATAGTATATGAAGTTGATTTTTCTTAATATAATTAACTGCTTGATATCGAGAAAACTTAGGCATCAAAACATCAGTTCCACCATGTGCTAAAAAAGCGTGGATACCCATACAAAGTCCAAATCCATGGAACATTGGAAGAACAGCTAAAATGCCTTTTTTCTTAAACGAATCAAGACCTGTTATCCATAACGAATTAGTGGCAACCGCATTTAACGCAAATGAAGACAAAGCAATTGTTTTAGCTTTACCGCTTGTTCCACCGCTATGAAGATAAAAAGCATCATTTTTATAACGTTTGTCAAAATCCGTTAGCACATCGCTTTTATAAAAATCTTGTGCTTTGTGTTCGGACTTAATTTCTAATTTATCTTTGTTTTTCTTGTTGTAAAAAAATCTTTTAATAAATGATAACTCACTTGCTGGAGAACATGTGTAAATAGTTACACCTTTATCTTTTAAAGGAAGAAATTTTTGATAATCTGTGTCTAAACAAAATAATAATTTGCATTGTATCATCATCAAATTCTCTTCCATTTGTTCATAAGTAAACAAAGGATGAACAATATTTGCAATAGCGCCTATTTGGTTAATTGCGTAGAGCAAATATACTGCATCCGGAATATTAGGAAGACATATTGTTACTACATCATCTTTTTTTACACCGATTTTATTTAATGAATAAGCAAATTGGTTAATTCTTTTAATTACTTTTTTATATTTAAATGTTTTTCCGAAATATCTTAATGCATTGCTATTAGGATATTTTTGCGATGACGTCAATATCGCTTCGTATATTGATTGTTCTTTTTTACAAGGAGTCATTTTATCTTTCATATTTTTCACCATCTAAAAAATCGATAACGTATAACCTGACATTAGCAATATCGGGAGCATAATAGCAAAGAATATTGGTTGATGTAAAACATAAACCAATAAAGTGTGCCTACCAGGATATGCAATAAAGCCAAGTTTCATATTAATTTTTGCATTGAGTTGCCCTTGCTTTGATAAGAAATATGCTTCACCAGATAATTTTCTATCTTCTTTATGGTAGAAATATTTAATAATAGATTTTTTGTCTTTATAAACAGTTTCTCCAACAAAACCACCGAGGAATATATAGCCAACATAAGGAAACAAACCTAGCCAATCGCTTCCAAAGCCTTGAAGACCTAAAATAACTTTATAAATATTTGAAGCATCAAGGTTTTTATATTGATAAAACCAGCCAATGTCATTCCCATTATTGTTAAAAATAAAATAGAATCTATCAAATAATGTATCTAAAGTATGAGGTGGATTAGCTTCAATGTGCATGTAGTTAATAGAAGACATAATGGCCCAGAAAATGGAACAAGTAATAAATATTCCAAGCGATATCCATTTCCAAGACTTTTTCCCAAATAACCTTTTACATAGATAAGAAACACCAGTATAGATGAGCAAACATAGACCTATCGTTGTTATCGTAGATAAAAGCACTTGTAAATCATTGTTGCCGACAATATTTGCAACGAACGCTAAAAGGATAGTTATAGCAAAGCCAAATCCAACAAGCCCAAGGGATCTTTTCCAATTATTTTTTGAAAAAACCGTACTAACTCCACACAAAAATACAAATAGAAAAACCCCAAATAATCTAACGCCAATTCTAAAAGATGATTTCCAATAAAGATCGGTTTGATAGATCATAAAATCAAGCCATCCAGTATCACTATTTGAAAAAATGTTTTTAAAAAACATCCAAAAATCCGCTGTACAGTGATCAAAAACCATGCCCCAAATAGCAACTCCTCGTAAAAAATCTATTTCCCATACGCGTTTGCTATTTTTAAGTATATTGCGATCTTTAGCTTCGCTTTTTATGACCGCGTTAGCGTATTTTTTTTCGTATCTATCTTCAAGTTTTTTTATTTTATTATTGTATTTAAGTTCAAGGCGGATGCGGTAAAGTTTCACATCTATTTCATCGTGACTTTTAGCGTATTCATTAACGCTTTTTTCAATATGCGATTTCTTTTCTTCTTTATACGATAAAAGTTTATTATTCAATCGCTCTTGAAGCGAGTTCAAGTAAGCTTGCCTTTTCTCGTATAATGTTGTCTCGCTAATCATAAAAATATAATATCAAATCGAATATTTGTATGAAAGTTATTTATTAAATAAATCATGAAAAATATCCTTATTTGATGCGTAAACAAATCATCACTATAAAAAATACATTTCTTTTATTAATAATTTTAACTAAAATTAAACATATGATTGAATTTATTATTTCGTTATCTTTTACTATCGTCTTAGTTTTATTGTTTATTGTCTTTCTCTCTTTTGGCATAACAACCTATAACATTGTTTTTAAAAGAAGAAAAGGTGATAAGTTTTTTGCGGAAAATGAAAATCCAGCGGATAAAAAAGAAGCTTCTAGAATTTGGTTTTCGAACCAAAAAATTGAAGAATTGAATATTGCATCAAAAGATAAATTAAATTTGAAAGGTTATTTTTTAGATAATAATTCTAATAAACTAGCAATCATTCTTCATGGTTATCATGGAAGATATTATTCATCCACCACACAAGCAAAAATATTTTACGAAAATGGCTATGATGTTTTTCTTCCAAATAATAGAGCTCATGACACAAGCGATGGAAATTATTTTACAATGGGACAAAAAGAAATAGATGATGTCTTAAGATGGATATCACTCATGACTAAAAAAAATCCAAATTACGAAATTGTTCTCATGGGTGTATCTATGGGCGCACATATAGCCATGATGTGTGCGGACAAAATACCAGATAATATAAAATGCATTATAGAAGACTGTGGATATGGAAATCTAAAAAGCATTGTAAATGATCAAATAAAAAGAAAATTTAATAAATTTTTAACATTCTTCATATTATTATCAACAGAATTTGTTTGTAGATGCCATGGTTTTTCATTAAATAATGATGTAAAAAGCCCTTTATCGAACGCTAAAGCGCCTGTTTTATTCATTCACGGAAACAAAGACAATTATGTAAAATATGAAAATTTATCTTATTGTGAACAATTTGTACAAGATAACAGCAAAAAAGAAGTTGTCACTTTTGATGGGGCGGAACATAATGAATCAAAAAAACAACTTAAAAAATATGAAGAAACTATTTTAGGATTTGTAAATAAATATATAAAATGAAAATATCAATTAGTAAAGATGTAGAAAAAGAAATAAATAAATACTTACTCACAAAAGAAGACAATATGTCTGCAGTTGAGCTTATAAATATTCTTTTAAGTGAGGAAAATAATAATCTTGACCAACAAGATTTATTGCGAAATGGTAATAATTATTTTAAAGCTTTAATTGAAAAAACCGATGTTGATATAAACGACGAATATTTTAAATCTATGGATGAAAAATATCATTTTAGTGATATAAAACAATTAAATGAAAATGATTATACTGAAAACGAATATTTTGTTAATATCAAACCAAAATTTGCAAAAAATAAAAATAGATATCTTTGTTATCTAACTTATAATTCGTTTCAAGCATTTACTTACGATGAAATAAATATCGATAATAAATATTTCAAAGAAACTGTTCCTGTTGGTTATTTTAAGGAAAAATTCACATATCCTGCGATTATTGATCAAGACAAGATATGGATGAGCATTATACCTCATGAAATAAACACCATGAAAAAGCCTATTAAAAATGCTTTTGGAAAAGTTCTCGTTATTGGACTTGGTCTAGGATATTTTACATATATGATTTCATTAAAAGATGAAGTTGATGAAATCGTTGTTATTGAAAAAGACAAGAAAATTATCGAATTATTTAATGAAGAAATTCTTCCACGGTTCGTTAATAAAAACAAAATTAAAATCATTAACAAAGATGCATTTGAGTATTTAGAAGAAAAACATGATTTTGATTATGTTTTCATGGACATTTGGCACAACGTTGGAGATGGGATTTATCTATATTTAGCCACTAAATATTATGAAAATTATTATACAAATACGCATTTTGATTATTGGATCGAAGAATCATTAATTGCAATGCTAAGAAGAATGATTCTTACAGTATTTGAAGAACAATATTATTCTCATTTTACTTCAAAAGATTATTTAAAAGCGAAAAATAAAAACGATAAAGTTATAAATAAAATTTATTTTTATACTGAAAATTATTGTATAAATAATATCGACGATTTTAGAAATATGCTTAGCAATGATTTCTTAAAAGAAATGGCAAAAAAACTATATCTTTAATAAAGTCTTATTTTTATATTATATTTTATAAATCTCAGTTACGATTTTTGACATTAATTCCATTTCTTCTAGGACCGCAAATTCATATCGTCCATGGTGATTATATGAACCAGTGCCGAGATTTGGGCATGGACAATTCATAAATGAAAATGTTGCACCATCCGTGCCACCACGAGTGGCTTCATATTCAAATGGAATATTCATTTTTTTATAAATATTTTCAATCAAAGTTTTGCAATCAGGATGTTTTTCAATAACTTCAATCATATTTCTATATTGATCTTTGATAGATAATTCAATTTTTGCTTCTTTATATTCTTTTTCAATCTTCTCTTTCGCTAAAAGGAAATCATCTACTTGTTTTTTAAGAATATTTGAATCATGATTTCTTAAAATGAAATATGCTTCAGCGTTTTCTACATCTCCTTTAATAGAAACAATATGGTTAAAGCCTTCTCTACCGCTTGTTTTATATGGAATCATATCTTTTGGAAGATAAGAAATAAACTCATTCATGAGTAAAATCGCATTGATTAATTTATCTTTCCCTTCTCCAGGATGAATTGATTTACCAATAATATGAACATTAATCGATTTTGCATTGAAATTTTCAAAAGAAATATATTTTGGGTCAGCTCCATCGATTGTGTAAGCAAATTTTGCTTTATATAAAGCGAGATTAAAATGTTCTGGTCCTCGGCCTATTTCTTCATCAGGAGTGAAAAGAACTGCTAAAGGGCGCCTAGATGATTTATCCATCTTTAAGACATTTCTTATAACTTCTTTTATAATTGCAATACCTGCTTTATCATCCGCTCCTAAAAGAGTTGTTCCGTCAGTGGTTATAACTGTTTTATTTAGACATTCATTTAATTTAGGAAAATCATTTTTAGAAAGGAATAAACCACTATCGCCTAACGGGATATCATTTCCGTTATAATTTTTAATAATTTGAGGCTTAACATCCTTTCCACTGCATTCAAGCGCGGTATCAACATGGGAGCAAAGTCCAACGCAATCATGTTTATCATTTCCAGGAATATATCCGTATAATCTTCCAAATTCATCAAGTGTATTTTCAACACCGAGTTCATCTAATTCCTTCTTAAGCAAATTTAACAAATCATATTGCTTAAAAGTAGAAGGCGAAGTAGAAGAATTCTCGTCTGATTGAGTATCAATCTTTACATATCTTAAAAAATCATCAAGTAACAACATATTAACTCCTTAAATATTATCTAACTTCAATATATCAAATGGTGTTATAACACCTAAAATCGGTTGGTTTTCTTTTCCGTCTTTTGTAATAAAAATGACCGCTAAACGTTTACCGTTTTCATACATTTTATCGAATAAATTTGCTACATTTTGCATCAATTCCTTTTCTTTAACAAAACTATAATGTTCACTTATATGATTTTTAATTGGGAAATAATCGCTTAAATCATATACCTTTTCATCATCAATATTTTTGTTTTTCAAAGCAATATATTGCATTATTGTATTCGGTGATAAAACGCCTAACAAATGTTGATGCTCATCGATAATCGGGAATTGTAAAAATCCCTTTTCGAGCATTATTTTCATTATTTTGTTAACATCATCATCAAGCTTTGCAAACAAAAGCTTTTTATAGGGAGTGCAAATATCAATCGCACATTTAGGATGTGTTAATTCAATAATTTCTCTTTCTAAAAACGTTATTGTTTTATCGCTTATTGAAATAAGACTATCTTTGTTCATATCAAAATCATGCACTAAAGCATTTCTGATTTGTCTTATTTCATTAAGAATTCTTCCTTTTTCGTACACTTTGTAATTAGATGATTTCATCAACTCAAAAGCATATTTAGCGATATATGAAAAGGAATTATCATAATGTCCATATCTTTCCATAAGAACATTATCTAAATCGTTATATAATTGTAAAAATTTATTTGCAGAATTATCCATTTTTATAAAAGCGATGAAAATACGCGTTCCGCTAAATCAGGAACATCGATGTATGGATTACGATTATTTTGATGTTTATAAATACCATTATTTCTCAAAATTTCTCTTTCGCTTACAGGATCTTCTTCGGCCCATTTCATAAATAGTTTTAAAGAAGCGTTAGTAAGTTTTGAATAATTGCTATTCGAGAAGTTCTTCCAAGAACCGGCTTTATCTTCATAAGCAGTAACCATGTAAAAATATGTTCTTGCGATATCGCCTTTATATTCATCAGCGACTTCAAATACAGGCCCCTCAATTCCTGATGTTGCACTGCTTCCAACTTTACATCCGTTTGAGGAAGTAAATGTCGCTTTGGCAACTTCGCCATATTGATAACTTCCCCTCATACTATTAACTCTTATATCCGTTGGATAAATATGGAAAGCATCGCTAACCATTGGGGATTGTTTATTAAACCAACTTTGAGGAACACTGTGTTCTCTATTCCAACCTTCCCCTTCTGCGTCAGCGGAACTTCCAGAATTGTTTATCGTATATTTTTGATTTGAATAAATATCAACAAGATATGTTTTTCCATCATCTCCAACATATGTATCGCTATCAGTGTAAACACTTGCTAAATTTCCATATGGAACAACTGTGTGTTTTGTAATCAAATTAAATAAGGATGTTTTTAATTCGGCTCCACTAAGAGAAAAATCAATCGATGAATAATATTTCTTCGCTTCATCGCTGAGTTCGCTTGATCCACTAGCTACAACAATAAAAGTAACACTGATCGTTTCTTTTAAAACACCATCAATATAAATTTTAATTGTTAATGTAACGTTGCAATCATCATTTTCTGGGCGAGTAATTTTACCAGAATTAGATAAAATTGCCGTATTGCTACTTTCGTATTTAAAAGTAACGCCGTAATCACCACTTGTTGGAAAATATTGTGATGTATATACTTTCTTTCCATTTAACTTGGTAAGTGAAGAAATTAATCCTTTTGCATATTCTAGCTTTTGCTCTTCGGTTGTAATTTCGGTCACTTCAATTTGAGATGGATCACTAACAACTACTTGAGGGCTTCCTTGATATGCGGTGGCAAATCCTCCGTTTATAACGAATTTATTCCCGGGTCCTGCTGAATTAATTTTATCTACAATTTTGTCACC
>DNPJ01000045.1 GCA_003501485.1 Bacillota bacterium | reverse complement strand
GTTGCTTCCCGATTCTTCGATATGTCGATAAGGGAGGTGATGTCTATGGATGATTATTAGCTTCTCATGATTGTATTTTCAGTCATTGGGTTATTAATAGCTCTATATAGGAAAAAACAATCATCGCCCAGCTGCCTCAAGAAACTGAGCGAATTATTCTCGTTTAATTAACGAGGTTGACCGTTCATCGGCTGTGCCTCTTACTTATAATATCGCATTACTACTTATTTTTGTCAAATTGATGGAGATATTAAAAATACTAAAAAAGAAGCTGAAGCTAGAATCGCAACTTTTGAAAATGCAAAGCCCTAGTTGTTACTGTAAATTATATAAGTTTGTTCCAATAAGAATTGAGTAGTTGTTATTTTTATAACGTGTAATTATCATTCTGGATCTTAAATCTACTTGCTTTTTCGTGCAATTTTACTGTTTATTTAGTTGCTTTTTCGTGCATATTTCTATTTATTTAATTTGCTTTTTCGTGATATATAGAAATATAACTCTTTAAAAGTAAAATAATTATGGATAAATAGCATGTTAAAAAGAAAAATTTATGATGAACTTGTAGATTGGAAAAATTGTAGTAAGGGTAAAACTTCTATTATGATTGACGGGGCACGTCGTGTAGGAAAGAGCTATATAGCAGAACAATTTGCAAAGTCAGAATATAAAAGTTACATACTAATTGACTTTGGTCGTGCTACAACGGATGTTCTAGATTTATTCATTAATGAGAGTAATGACTTTGATTTATTCTTTGCAAAGTTAGCATCTTTTTATTCAACAAAACTTTATAAAAGAGAATCTTTGATTATTTTTGATGAAGTTCAGCAATATCCAAGAGCTCGACAGCTTATAAAGTATCTTGTTCAAGATGGAAGGTATGATTACTTAGAAACTGGTTCATTAATAAGGTTAAAAAAGAATGTTCAGGATATTATTATTCCGTCTGAAGAAGATCATATTGAGATGTTTCCTCTTGATTTTGAAGAATTTCTTTGGGCAATGGGGGATGAAGAAACTTACCCATTGATTAAGTATTGTTTTGAAAATAAGAAACCTCTGGGAGACGCATTGCATCGAAAGATTATGAATGATTTTAGGCAATATATTCTTGTTGGAGGTATGCCTCAATCTGTAATTGCCTACATGGATAACAAGGACTTTTATGCGTCTGATATTGCAAAACGCCGAATTCTGAATTTATATCGTGAAGATGTAGCAAAATTTGCAGCAGGCTATAAAGACAAAGTTTTTGCTGTATTTGATAATATTCCTGGTCAACTTTCAAAAAAAGAAAAGAAATATAAACTATCATCCCTTGGAAAACAAGCTCGTTTTAGAACATATGAAGATTCATTTATTTGGCTTAATGAAGCAATGATTGTGAATGCATGTTTTAATGCTACAGATCCTTATGTAGGGCTTGCTTTGAGTGCTGATAATGCTACTCAGAAGTGTTACATGGCTGATACGGGATTACTAGTAACACAAACCTTTAGAGATAAAAAATACACAGATAATAATCTTTATCGTGCAATTCTTTTTGACAAATTAAACATAAATGAAGGAATGCTGATTGAAAATGTTGTAGCACAAATGCTTCGCTATAATAGGCATCGACTTTATTTCTATTCTCGTGCAGATAACTTGAATAGGGAAAACCAAATGGAAATAGATTTTTTAATTACAGAAGGAAAGAAAATTGCTCCAATAGAAGTAAAATCTAGTAACTATCATTCACATGCTTCTTTGGACAAGTTCTCAAAGCGTTTTTCTTCTGTAATAGGTAACTCTTACATCTTGTATCCAAAAGATTTTATGATTAAAGATAACATCATTCATCTACCTTTATATATGGCGGGGCTACTATAGATAAGTTGTCTTATTGTTCGATTTCCACCCGTACTATATGACAATAGGGTGGTGAATATATAAATTTTTGAAATCTAAGGATTATTGTTTTTGGAAAGTTGTTAATTTATTTATCCTTTCAAGTCTCTTTTTTATTTCACTACTTGGAAGTCTAATTTCTCCACCATTACGTTTTAATAATTCAGTAAGGCATTACTCATATTCTTCAGTTGTTATATATTTTCCGTCTGAAAGAAGATCTCCATAATGGTGACATTTTCTTTCAAAGCTGCCTTTCTAAGAGCTATGTCTCCCGTTAGAAGTATTATCTTTCGTTCTTTTGCAATGGCAAGAGAGATTCTATCTTGAATGGACAATTGTGGGTATGTATTTCCCCAATTGTCAGCTAGAATGAATTCCTCTATTGTAATATCTACGCTTTCTAGCCCATATTTGATTAGGTCTTCACGAAAACTTGGGGGATATAACAATTCGTAATTTATTGACTCTGCATACATAATGTAGGTATATGGAAGCAAAAAAGGGAGTTGAAGTCTAGAAATAGCTCTAAAATCAATCCAAACATTGGTGTCACTACTAATAGTCTGCATTAATCAACCTCTCCAAATTTGCAATTTAAAAGTACAAATTCGTAGGGCACTTTTAGTAGCTCTGCTCCTCTTTGGATACTTATATCACCTTCACATACTGCACGAAAAACAAGTTGTTCAAACAAAGTTGGTTCTTCGCTTGTGATACGAATTGGCTCATCAGTTTTCCATCCAAGGGAACTTGCCGTTATATAAAAATTCCTTTCAGCATCAGTTGAAATAATCTTTGATATTTGGGCTCTCTTAGCAAGCAAAAACATTGAAATGCCATATTCACGGCATACCATTGCCATATCATTGGTAACTTTGTTTCTACGTAGTCCAAGTTCCCTTATTGCATCAATCTTTGGAAATAAAAATGCTCCAGCAATTGAAGTTGCAATCTTTTCTTCATCTTTCTTATCCATATTTTCTGGCCATTTAAATAAAAGATGAGCAAGTTCATGAGCAATAGTAGATCTTGTACGTTCAGGACTCATATTTTTATTAACAATAATATATGGCCTGTTGTTAACAAATCCGTTCATGCCAAAGAATTTGCTATTTTTAATATCGCATACATAAACAAAGATACCTTTGTTTTCAAGAATTGCAATCAAATCATCAATGGGACCGTCTTCACTAAGCCCAAGATGGA
>DNPJ01000127.1:2528-4511 GCA_003501485.1 Bacillota bacterium | reverse complement strand
GAGACAATTAGAAGAAAAATATGGTTCTGGCAATTGGACCAAGGTTGCAGGTACTGTTAATGGTAAATACTGTTCATATCAAGTACACTATTATGAGAAAAATGGGAAACAATATGAATGTAAATTAAAAGAAGAACCTAAAGAAAGAAAGTGAAAGTATGAAAGTAAAAGTATATCAAAGTGAAACCGATGAGTATACTGAGTTAGAATTATTAGGCAAATTGAAATATGTAGGTGAGTCATTTGGTGTTGATGGATTAACTAATAATAAAATATATGATTGTGTTGGAATGTCATCAGATGGCAAAATGCTTTCGATAGTAGATGATAGTGAAGAAAATTATATGTATTCATTTAGTAATCCAAGACCAGCAGATGGTAGTTCCAAAGGCGGAATTTGGGAAATATACGAGATATATGATGAAAAGTTAAAAAAATTATTAAGCACTCAAAAATAGAGTGTTTTTGTTATGCTATCTTATAGGTAGCATAGAGTAGATATATAAAAAAACGTACGAGTTTTAACATATTAACTTATGGTTTAGAAAGTCTCGTGTACTAATGTACAAATAAAAACTAAGACGTGGGGAAATGCAGACCCTTTATATCTATTCTATGGTGCTTATGAAATGCACTACTAAGTCGATTGAATGAAATCGGCTTTTTTGGTCTATCTTAAAGACTTGAAAGAAAAGATAATATCTAAAAATCTGGGAGGACTAAACCTCTGTAAAAAAGTGGAAGGAGAATATGATATGAAAGAATTTTTAGAAAGTTTAGAAATAGGAGAAGGAAAAGTTAAATTGAGTGCTACAGAAGTTAAATCGATTTTAACTGAACATGGTAAAATCGTTACTAACGAAAATGAAAAGGTAAAAAAAGATTTAACAAATGAAATCAACACTTATAAGAGTACAATAACTAATTTGGAAAATCAAATTAAAGATATGCCTAGTTCCGATGATGTTACTAAACTTCAAAATGAGATTAATGATATGAAACAAAAAGAATCTCAAAGAATAGCCGATGAAAAGGCAAAACAAGAAGATGAAATACTTACTAATAATATTATTACTGCATTTGGAGATAAGAAATTCACTAGTGATTACGTAAAAAATGGCCTTATTAGTGATATTAAATCTGAATTAAACAAGGCAGAAAATAAGGGCAAAGGTATTAAGGAAATCTTCGAAAGTCTTACAAAAGACAAAACTGGATTATTTGAAAATCCTAATCAACCTGTAGACATGCCGGGGATGGGAGAAGGGGACAATACAACACCTAATAACTTAGATGAAATGTCTTTCGAACAATATAAAGCATGGAGACAAAATAATTAAAAGAAAGAGAGGAAAATAGATTATGAATAAAATATTAACACCACAAGTTATTGCAAATGAAGCATTACTTGTACTTGAATCAAATCTAACTATGGCTAATCTAGTTCATAGAGATTATTCGAAAGAATTTGTAAATGTAGGAGATACTATTACAGTTCGTAAACCTGCCAAATTTGTGGCTAAAAACTTTATAGGAGAAGTAGAGGAACAAGAAATAAGTGAAGGTTCTGTTCCAGTTAAAATGGATAGATACAGAGATGTTACTGTTGGGGTAACTTCTAAAGAAATGACTTTAGATATTAAAGATTTCTCAAAACAAGTTATTGAACCAGCATTAACTGCTATTGCTCAAGCAGTAGATATTGACTTATTAACTGTTGGAGTTGAAAAAGCAGGCTCTAAAGTATCTGTATCAGCAACACCAGTAATAGCTGATAATGCTAATGTTGCTAAGGCGTTAGATAAGAAAAAAGCTCCAAGAGATAAAAATAGAAACTTAGTATTAGCTACTGATACTATGTATAAATATAATACTTTAGATAATTTTGCTAAGGTATGCTATAAGGGTGATTCAGAAGCATTAAAAGAGGCTGAAATAGGTAGAGTTTATACAATGAATTCATTCTTAAGCCAAAATGCACCT
>DNPJ01000127.1:0-2483 GCA_003501485.1 Bacillota bacterium | reverse complement strand
AGTACTGCAACAGCATATAAAGTTGCTTGTACTAAAGGTGCTACTCAGTTTACTGTATCAGATGGAGCAGCAAAAACTGGAACTATTAAAGCAGGAGATAAATTAATTGTTAATGGATATTTATTTGAAGTTGCTGAAGATCTAACTCTAGCAGATGGAGCAGGAACATTAAAAGTAACTGAAAAAATACCATTTGCTATTACTACTGCTGTAAGTGCAGTAATTATAAATAAGGCACACTCTTTAGGCTTCCACAGAAATGGTTTAGCATTAGTTACTAGACAATTAGAGTTACCTCAAGGTGCTGCTAAGGCTGCTATTGCTAGTGCTGATGGATTAGCAGTAAGAGTTGTATTTGGTTATGACCAAGATACTAAAAAAGATAAAATCTCATTTGATATTATTTATGGTATCAAAGAATTAGATAGTGATCTATTAGTAGATTTTGCCTAATATAGGAGGGCATTATGGAATTTGAAAACCAGTATTTAACTTATGATGAATATAAGGAAGATTTAAAGGGTACACTTTCAGAAATGCCCTTTAATTTATTAGAATACCGAGCAGAAAAGCAAGTTGATGAACTTACTTTTAATCGTTTTAGAAAAACATCTAACTATCCTATTGAATTAAAGTTATGTATAAATGAATTAATAACAGAAATAAAGAAATACAATGACACTGGCACAAAATCTAGTGAAAAAGTAGGAGATTATTCAGTTAATTATGATAGACCAGTTACTAGTGAGAAAAAGCAAATATTTAAAAGTATTATAAAAGAATACTTATCAAATACAAAGGTTAATGATGTATTTGTATTATATTGTGGTGCTGATACTAATGACAACTAATTCATGTATGACTCTTTATCATAAGAGATTTAATTCAGAAAAAAGACTTGATGAATGGGATAGATATCCAATAGAAAATGTAATGTGGCAAGGTGGTAAAGGTGCTAGTATCAATAAAGGATACGATAAAGCAAATGATATTAAAGTTTTCATACCATATGACACAAATAAGGAACTTGAAAAAGTTCCTTTTTCTATTGGCGATATTATTGTAAAAGGTAGTGTTGAAGATAAGATATTAAAACAAAGTGACCTAAAAGTTGATAATTATAACATAACTACTTTAATTAATAATGATTATGGTAGTGATGACATGAGACATATTCAATTAGGAGCAAAGTAATGTTGAAGATGAAACCTACTAGTCAAATTATTGCTAGATTAGGAGTTCAAACAGGCGGACCAGCACAAAGATTTTTTTGTAATGAATGCTATAGATATATGGCTCAATTCGTTCCAGGTGGAATGAATAGTCACTTAAATCAAAATGTAAGTTTAGCAACTGATGGTAGTTTCGTTATGTATAACGGACCAGATGCTCATTATCTTTATAATGGAAATTTGTACGTAGATCCAAAGTATGGAAAAGGTGCTTTTTTTAGTGAGGATTATGGCTTTTGGTCAAGACCAGGAATAACTAAAATATCAACTGATAGGCAACTAAATTATCATACTCCAGGAACAGGAGCACATTGGGATAACTTGATGTGGACTTCTAAAGGAAATGAAATTATAAAAAATGTTCAAAAGTTCGTTGATAGAGGGTGTAAATAATGATAGAAAAGATAAGAAAATATTTAATTGAAAATGAAATCGTAGATGAAGTATGCAGAGTGAATGTAGACTTTTTAGGAGAAAATCCTACAGAGTTTGCAATAATACCTATTGCTGTAAATCCTATATTGAAAAAGTATATAGATGGTTCTTCGTTAAGACAATATCAATTTCAATTAATAAGCTGTAATTATTATGGTGCTGATGTTATGCAAAATATGGCAAACAGCAAATTCTATGAAGAATTATATGACAAGATAGAGTCTAATAATGATGATGAGATTTTACCTGATATTAAAGGAATAGAAAGTATAGAATGTTTAAACAATGGCGCTATCTTAGATGTTACAACAAATACTGCAAGGTATTCAATACAAATGAAAATAACATATGAAAAATAATTAGGAGGAATAAAATATGGCTAAAGCAAAGAGAAATACATATATGCTATTTATGGACGTCTCTACTTCTGGTGCAACAAGTGCGGAATATGAAATTATTGGTAAGGACATTGAAGAGTTATCTAGAGAATTAAATAATGAAGTCAATTCATTTACTAATATTCTAGGCGAAACTGAAACTGAAATTACTAAAGGTAATCAAGTTACTACTTGTGATCCAGTAAAGTTTAGAGATGATTCTAAAGCAAGTAAAATACTTTATGGTATTTACAAAAATGATAGTGAACTATCAGATGTTGAGAGAGATTTTATTGAAGTAAATACTTCTGTACCTGTTACTGGAAATGATGGAGAATATGAAGCATTTAAACAAAAAGGTGCTATTGATTTAAAATCTTGGGGTGGAGATACTACTGGTATCAATAGTCCATTTGATATAAATTGGATTGGTACCAAA
>DNPJ01000094.1 GCA_003501485.1 Bacillota bacterium | reverse complement strand
AGAAGAATCTGAATATAAATACAACACTTTCAAGTTTGACGGCAATACATTTACAATTGCTATGCAAACAAGCACAGGATATAAGGTGTATCAAAATTTGCCTTTCAAACAAATCGGCAACGTTTATATCATAGGCAATGACGAGCAAACCAAAATTGTTATGGAATATGTCTATGGATCAGTTGAAATGCATATCAGTGCAACAAATTCAATCGTTTATGAACGCAAAACAGACGCAGTTGATGCGACTTATTTAGACGGACATTATTCATACGAAGAAAATGGTAATGCTGTTGAATATACGCTTGCAGCGGGGAGTATGTCAATATATGTGTTTATGAATGGCGAAAGTGTAACTATTGAAGGCGGCAAACTTTATTCTATTGGCAATTTGACAATCGTTCTTGGCGGCACATCTGCAATAGTTTGGCTGCAAGAAGATGCCTTGTTTGGTAAAATCTGGACATCTAGCATGGTGTCATTTAACGAAACTGGCACAATGACCGATTTGACAAGCGGAACAAATATTATGGCGTCAGAAGTGCAAGACATAATGTAATTAAAAAATAATCCAATTTATTTCGCCCTGCCCGTAAATTTGGCTTGGAAGCGAGAACAAGAAGAGAAGTACAAGAAAAACACGAACTTTAAATTTGTAAGTCCGTGTTTTTTTATGGTGGACGTCGATTTTTTAACGCAGCTATCTCCAAAACAAAGCGTAGTTAAAAACTCTGTAAACTGAGTTTGCCTTATCAAATTATTACTCCCATTATTTATTCAACGAATTAGTTTTTTAATGTTATTTTGTTTTGAATCAGTTTCCCTAGTTTTAATCAAATTTTTAATGTAAAATTTGGGGCATATGTAACAAAATAAAAAATTCTGACACTCTTTCTTGCTATACAGATTTAAGTGTGCTAAAATATTATTGATTTAAAATATCTTTTAAAAAGTTGAAGAAATTGCTTTAAGCAATCTTCAACTTTTTGTATTAAAGGGGGAAGCTGTGGATAAGTTCGAAAAAGAGATGCTTGAACATAATAAAAAAGTTCAAACAGAAACAGAAAGAATAAACAATCAAATTTTGCAAGTTCCAGTATATTTAACCGAAGAAGAAAAAAGTGCTTATGAAGAAATTGTAAAAACATTGAAAGAGAGTATAAAGTATAGACTCTCACATAGCGATGCTGAACTTATTTGGCAATATTGTCAAATCAAGATAATGAGAGATAGGGCTTGGCGAGGATATAGCAAAAATCCCGACAGATATATTAGAATTGTAACCGGTATTTGTAGTGATGGCAAAACTCCAAAAGTAATGGTTAAGGAAAATGAACATTATAAAACATTGGTTGATTGCAACAAACAACTTGAAAAAATATTAAAAGATTTAAGATTGACACCAGAAGCAAGAGCAAAAAAGAGATTTTAATTTAAGTTTTTAAAATTAAAAAATATGAGTTATAATAATTAAGAGGTAATAAAATGTATACAGGTTATTTTGGGAAAGTTAAAAGTTATCCAAAAGATAAGGGTTATAAATATATATCCATTGCGAGATTTAATAGGTTTTGGAATGGTGAAGAATATAAACAACTTGCTCCACCAGCTGAAATTATTAAAATTGAAGATGAAGAACTTTACACAAAGCTTTATTACGAACAAGTTTTAAATAAACTTAATCCTCAAAAAGTCTACGATGAACTCGGTGATAATGCAGTTTTATTGTGTTATGAAAAATGGGCAGATATAAAAGAAGGTAAAACTTTTTGTCATAGAAGAATTGTGGCAAAATGGTTAGAAGATAATTTAGGAGCAAAAGTAAAAGAATTAGATGATAAAAGTAAAAACGATATTGAACAATTGCATTTCTGATATAGAGATATGTTAATTAGCGAAATAAGAAATCAAATTAGCAATATGTCTTTACATCTAAACAAAGAAAAAAAGGAACTTAGTGTTCCTTTTTTTCTTTGGTGGACCGTCGGGGACTCGAACCCCGGACCCACTGATTAAGAGGTGTGATTAAAACTTGTTAAGATAGTTTATTTTATATCCTAAAAATCTCTTTATTCCCTTATTTTACCTAGCAAATTCGTGTTATATAATTTTATTTTGTTTTATAACAATTCTCCTAATTTTATTTAAGTTTTTGGTGTCTATTTTTAGACAGATGTGAAACAAAGTATTTTTTAGACAAAAAATAAAAATAAAAATTCTCAAAAATCGCATACGAACAAAGAGTTGAAAAGAAAGCAATCTCTCCACTCAATGCAGATAATAAAAATTTGCTTGAAATAAAATCTGATGAAGATAAATAAAAAATAAATGTATATAATTGAAAAAAATAGCACTAGGAACAAAGCCTAATGCTATTTTTTATTTGTGAGAAATTGTATATATTTATGAATATAATATTAAACAAAAATATTTTTGAAAAAATTAAAATTTTGTATAAGATTTCTTATGACTAGGATAACCTATGGAAATCAATTCAATATTTTCATCAATATTTTCATCTTTTTTATCTATTATGTATAGTTTTGAAGCATCAAGTGAAGAAAATTTTGCGATTTTCCCATAATCCGCCACCATACTAGTAAGTTTCTCACTCCCCAATATATCGAGCAAATTTTTGCGATTTTCCAATACTACTAAATCAAGTATAGGCGTTTGGTTATTTACCAAATCTCCTAACAATGAATTTAGAAAGAAGCCTTTTTCCTTAATTTCTAGTAAATTCGTATCTTCATTTTTTAGATATGACAACTCTTGAAAATTTATTTGACCATTTAATAATTCTTCACAAAGCATAGTAGATAATTGAACAAACAGAACCCCTTTCATAATAGGAATAGGAGCTATTTGGTTTCCCTGTATATGCATATGCGCATCTGTAATTGGATATATTTTTATTTCCTGATCTGTGGTATCATCTTTTGTTTGAAAACTCATTTTCTCTTCCTTTCAATTTTAACATTATAGTTACCAGGAATCAAATCCTCAAAAGTTGCAATTCCGTCTTCGCCACAAATGAACTTGTGTTCTTTTCCATTCGGCTCTTTTAGATATACTTTCGCATCCTTCTCTCCATTTCCGCCTGCATCAAGTACAGTAACAGTAATATCCTTGCTGAGCTCAAGATTTTCAGATTTTAATTCTTTGCATTTTTGCGATTTCGCAATGAAAATAAATTTAGGCTTTTCCTTGTATGGGCTGTCAATTTCGGAATCGTAGTCATCAAGAAGAAACTCGAACTGTTCCCGTGGAATATCTTCGCAACGTTCCTTGTAATATCGGTATAAAGCCTCATCGATTTTCGGTGGTGGCATTAAATCATTGAAATTGAATTCTACGGAAGC
>DNPJ01000109.1 GCA_003501485.1 Bacillota bacterium | reverse complement strand
TCATCGACTCTACGACCATCTGGACGAATTTTTTCATCAGTAATTAAACGACGAACTTCTTGGTGGACAATATCTTCTTGAATTTCATGAACACGTTGAACTGTTGTAGCTTTTTCTTTATCGCTAGCATATTCTTTTTCAGCGTATAATGCTTCTGTTTCTGCCTCAATAGCAGCAATTTTTTCTTCTCTTTCAAGTTTGTCTTTTGTTGAAACAGCTTTGCGAAGTCTTTCATCAATTAAAGCAACAACTTCTTGACGTAATTCTTCTGGAATTGTCTTTAATTGAACTTCACGTTTTGGAAGACCTACTTCTTTAATAACTTCTTCTTCAAAAGCAACTAATTTCTTGACAGCTTCATGACCAAACATCAAAGCATCAAGCATATCTTCTTCGCTAACTTCAGCGGCTCCTGCTTCAACCATGTTGATAGCGTCTTTGGTACCAGCAACTGTTAAATCAATATCAGAAACTTTCTTTTGTTCAACTGTTGGGTTGATGATAAGTTTTCCATCAACACGACCAACATAAACGCCTGCAATTGGTCCATTGAATGGAATGTCAGAAATGCTAACAGCAAGTGAAGAACCAAGCATAGCGGCAAGTTCTGGTGAACAGTCATAATCAACTGACATAACTTGTGAAACTACTTGGACTTCGTTTCTAAATCCTTCTGGGAACAATGGGCGCATTGTTCTATCTGTAATTCTACTCGCTAAAATAGCGTGTGAACTAGGACGTGATTCACGTCTTAAGAATGAACCTGGAATCTTTCCAGCAGCATACATTCTTTCTTGGTACTCAACTGAGAGTGGGAAGAAATCCCAGTCTACAGTACGTGGAGACATTGTAACGTTTGAAAGAACAACAGTCTCACCATAACGTACCAAAACTGCCGCGGCTGTTTGCTTGGCAATCTCGCCAACTTCAACAACGATCTTACGGCCTTCGAAATCTAATTCGAATGTTTTTTTCATGTTAATTTTTCTCCTTATTAAAACTAGTCTAATTTTAGCATAAATATTATTTAAATAATATCTAAATTAAACAAAAAGAAAAGACCACTATAAGTGGTCTAATCAGATCTTGAATATTATTTACGAATTTCAAGAGCGGCAAGAAGTTTGACGTATGCGTCACGGTCAGTGCGATTTAAGTAATCTAATAAACCACGACGTTTTCCGACAAGAACAAATAATCCACGACGACCTGAAGCATCTTTTTTGTTTGCTTTGAGGTGTTTTGTAAGTTGGTTAATTTGTTCAGTAAGGAGAGCGATTTGGACTTCGACAGAACCGGTGTCCTTATCGTTTTTTCCATACTTCTTGACGAGTTCGGCTGTTTTATCTTTTGATAATGCCATTTTTAAATCCTCCTCAATAACTTGACTTAATCCATGGTAAGCGTCGGATTATTCGCTTATCTTAGAATAAGTTGCGTTATGATTATACATTAATCTAGGTAATCAAACAAATAAATTTTATTTTTTAAGTATATGCTTCTTAAAGGGTTTCACAATATTTAAAACGTATTTTGATGTTTACATTTTTTACAATTTCATCATTGGCGTCTTAATCTCTATAAAAGTAATCGTTTTTTGCATAGAACAAATAGATTTGAAGATGCAATTTGAAATATTAAGTTTATCCTTCTCAATCCATTATGTTCTAGCTTTTTCAACAAATTTTTGTACTTAATATGACTTTTAAATATTCATCATTATCCACTAATCTATTTATGACACCGTTTTCCAAATCTTTGATGTTATACAAATTGTCCATGACTTCATATGTTTCAAGGAGATTCTTTTTAGCGCTTTCCCAACCTTTCCCGTCAGTAATCCAAACGAAAGAAAAGTTTTCTACGCTTTTTGCTTCCAACGCTAAGGTTTTATAACTTCTAGCTGTTTCGTTTAATTTAGAACCGCCACCGCTATAAAAATTACATTCGATTGCATAAACTCTATTTAAAGCACCAACAAAAACGAAATCAAATCTCTTTTCACCTTTTCCATTATTCCGAATACTAGATAAGTCAATATCAAATCGTTTTTCAATTTCAGAAGCATACATTTCTTTAAAATATGTTTTATCTTTTTTAAGTCCTGAATTTATTAAATATGATTCAACAATATCTTCCATTACATCGCCTGTTCTATTTTTCCTTCCATTAGTGTCCATTCCTACTTCAACACCCATAACATAATCAACAAGATTATTAATGATATGGTTTTCCAAAAGGTCAAACAAACCACTGTTACGCATAAAAAGAACATATTGGTCGAGCGAATAATTCATTTTAATAAAATTAAAATTATATTCATTATGAGCGTCAATGATTTTAATATCATATTCTCTTTTGGCAAGTAAAATAGGTATAGCTTTTAAAACACCTGGATACTTTAGAACAATATCTCTAAAATCGTTTTCTATGTTTTTCGAAGCAATCAATGAATTTAAAATATTCAACTCCACTTTAATTTCATCAACATTTTTATAAACCTTTTTAAAGTCTATATAATAATTCCATGTAGCTATACTATCTTTTAAATTTTTTAGCCAATTATCAAAGTTTTTATCATTGTTCATACTGACACTCCGTTAAACGATTTTTTGCTATATCTAAATATTCATTATTTTGTTCGATACCAATGAACCTTCTTTTTAGTTTTAATGCCGCTACTCCTGTAGTTCCAGAACCACAAAAAGGGTCGAGAACCAAATCGTTTTCATTCGTAGAAGCAAGTAAAAGTCTAATCAATAATTTTTCAGGTTTTTGTGTCGGATGATTCCCATATTTCTTTTCACTTTTTGGGCAGGTTGAAAAAGAAATCACTTCATCATCTTCAAATTCCCAATAGTCTTTCATTTGCTTATTATTATTCATCTCTTTCATGAGAACATAATTGAAAAAATGCTTTCCCTTTTTACCATTAGGTAAAATCTTTCTTGCATATATAATTGTCTCAGTTGAATGAGTAAAGCAGCGGCACGATAAATTAGGAGCTGGATTAGTTTTTCTCCATATAATATTGTTTATGATTGAAAAGCCTTCTTTTTCAAGAGCGACCCCGATAGCGTACGCGCTATGAAGAGTGGATGAAATCATTATCGTTCCATTATCTTTTAAGACTCTTTTGCAAAGTCTAATCCATTTTTGGTGATAACAAATTTTAGGTCC
>DNPJ01000010.1 GCA_003501485.1 Bacillota bacterium | reverse complement strand
ACCATTGGTATTTTGGATTCATTCCTGCTAGTGTCAGTTTCCGAACTAGTCCCTGATAAACTGACTGAGCAGGTTCTATTTTATATGGCATTTTAAAGTATTCCTTGGATATTTTTGTTTTTATTTCGTATTGTGCTAATCTCATATGAAATTTCAATGATTTTGTCTAATTTTCTTTTATGATATTTACAATTAGATTTCATTCCGTTTTCAAACCTGTAATGAACACAACCTCCCCAGCAAAAAAATAATAAGGAACATTTATAACATTTTTTTGGCAATAAAGTGTATGTACTAGATGCGTATTTTGCTTCAATATTATTTTTTGATATAAAGTTATAATTGCAATTACCAACAATTTTATCTTCTCCTAAATCAATTTCACATTTATATATATTACCAATAGGGTCAAAAACATATGAATGAGGTATTGAAGCTCTGCAATGATGATATAAAACATGATTTGTTGGTAAATAAGGATATGTAAGAATACCATATTCTTCATATAGTTTTATTAAAAAGTTTGCCCATTCTTTGTCCGACAAAATATTTTTATCATATTCCTCTATCCCTGCCTTGCATACTTTTGCAAATTCAAATCTAAAGACCGAATCATATCTATCTAAAATAAAATTCCTTAAGGTAATTGAATCTAACAAATTATTCTTATCTATATTGCATCGAATTATTACATCTAAGTTGTTTTTTACTTTTCCTTTATGTATTTTTTCATATAATAAATCTAAAGTATTTAATATCTTATCAAATGAGCCTTTACCATTTTTATATATACGACGTTCATTGTGTATGTCTTTTGTACCATCTAGAGTGATTTGGATTTGAGTAATATATTTTTCGATAATCGGCCAAATATCTGTGTTTTCGAAACTACCGTTAGTAATTAACAATGATCGAATAATTTTTATATTATTTTCATATGCCTTATGATAAAAATATTCTAATAAGTCAGGAACCAATGAAGGCTCTCCTCCAAACCATTCAACCATACATACGTTCCCTTGGACTTTTATTAAATTAAGAATTTTATCAATTGTTTCTTTAGACATTAATTGATTCTTTAAATTATCTTTAACAAAACAATAAGGACACTTAAAATTACATAACATTGTTGGAGCAATAACAAGTTCAGTAGCATGAAATGCGCATTGTTTATAACTTTTACATTGTGCTCGTAACATAAAGTCTTTAGGTTTTTCTGAAAGTACTGCTCCAATGTTTAAAAATTTATCATTAGGTGAAAAAAAATTAGGATTTTTTAATCTGAATACATCCATTAGCCTTATAGATTTTATTGTTCCTGTATTTCCCGCAAATAGTAAGTAACCATATTTTTTACTTTTTACAATTTTATTATATGGAGATTTATACAATTTCATTATTATCTTCCTTTTTAGTGATAAAATTTATTGTTTCAATAATTTCTTCATCTTTTGAACACCAATATTCAGGAAAGAAGCCTCTACCTTCTATAAATTTCTTATAAAAAGCTGTTTGTCGTCTATCAGAATCTGTACCAGTAGATAAACTTAAAACTATTCCACTATTTTTTAACCTAAATTTTAATGGATTATTATAAGTAACCATGCCACAAGTATTTGTTCCTATCATTAGGATATTTTCATAACCCAAAATTTTAGTTATATAATCATAAAAAAGTTCTCCAAAAGATGATGTTTCATGATTAACCAAAAAAATAATTTTTCCTCGAAAATTAATTTTTTTAGAAAAATCTTGATTGTAATACCAAGGAGAATCAAACTTTCCTTTATCAATATGCCATTTATATTCATTATCCTTTAAATGTTCATATTCTTGTTTCCAAAAATTAATCATTCTATCTTTATTCTTCCAAGAATCTTTGCTGTTTATTAAATTTTTATAATTTTCTTTTGCAATGTTTTTTGATATTAATTGACTTGATTCTAATAAATCTTCATCATTTTCTGAATCTACACAGAAATTATAGAAAACATCCAAATCTAATTTGAATAAATGAAACAGTAATTCAACTTGCTTGTAGGGGATTCCTCCATAATTCCATCGCATATCAAAAATCAAAAAATCTTTATCTTTTTGAGTTTCAGCAGCATAAGATTCATAACATTTTTTTGCAAACTCTTCAGAATTCCTAAAACTAGGTATAATCCAATAATTCAAATTTTTTTTATTATAAATTTGGCTAAGATTAGGAATGCTATTTTCAGAGCAATCGAAGGGGGTTAGATGAAATTTGTTTTCATCTCTCTCAAAAATTATTTCTTTTCTTTTTTCATCAGAAAATTGTATTAATCTATAAAATTCTTTATTATTTTGTATTACTTTTCCAAAATAAACTTTGTTTGAATCTATTTTTATATTTTCTTTTAATTCTTCACCAAGAAAAATTTGTTTTTTACAATTAACAGAGACAAATCTTTTATTTCCTTTTTTCTCAAAAAGATCTGTTGTGCTATATGCATATTGTCTATTGTAAAACGGTATATATAAACATCCTTTTTCTGTTTCTAAATAAAAATATGAATGTAAATCTTTAATTCCTAGTCTAAACCTCGAAATTAAATTAAAAAAATCTATCAAAAGAAATTCTTGTTTACTCAAAATTTCATTTTTAATAAAAAAATATTTTTCTTCTTTTTTTGCTATAGATTCTTGTTCAATAAATGATGCTGATGATGTAGTAAGTAAATTAAAACAAATATCTAAATCTTCCAGTGCTTCTTTTTGAGATAAATATTCTTTTTTAGTTGTAATAGGTTTCATTCTAGTAACATCCTTCTTGTATTATTTATCTGTTATGATTAAGCAATTTTGTAACAACATAATCTATTTTTTTCACAGTAACAAATAATTCAGATTTTGTCTTGTAATTGTGATTACGGGAATTTGAAAATCTTTGCATTATTATATACCAACAAGATTCATGCTTTGTGTTATCCTAATTGCTTTGCAGATTCCATATTCATTAAAAGACTTCTTATTGCTATGCCTCTTTTATGATGTAGTTTCTTTTATAATTTGTTTGTAAAAAAACTTTTTTCTTAAAATTATATTCAAATTTTTAGATCAAGATATTAAAACTTTAATTTAGCTGAACTTTCTATGTATTCGGCAGTTTAATACATAGAAAGTTTGCTATTTATGATTATTTAGAACCACCAGTTGAACTACCCCCTGTGCTACTGCTTCCAGGTGGATTCCAAAATAATTGTCCTCTACAGTCCGTAGGTGATTGAGCGGTTCCTCCGCTTCCTCCATCCCAACAAATATCGTTAGGATTGCTTACACATCCTAAACAATCACCACCACCATCTAAATTAATTTTTTCAGATTCACAAATATCTGAAAAACCAAATAAATCATTAATCATTGATTCCATTTTTCATCATGCCTCCTTTAAAATTAAATTTTGGATGCACTGCCATTTTCATCCATACAAAATTTTTTATTCATTTCTTTATATAACAACATTGCCATATTTTTTCCTTTTTCCATGTAAACGTCTGTTATATTAGATAATAATTTTTCGAAGAAAAAATTCGCTTCAGCTTGATTACAATATTCTAAATTGCATAAAAAATTCCATGGACATTTCTTACTACATTTTTTTATTATCTTTTTTTTGTTTACAATCCTGTATATAAAGCTCCATATAACTTTATTTATATTATTATTTTCAACCATCTCGTTATTTTTACAATTTCTTAAAAAATTTGAATTGATTAATTCAGTAAAGTTATAATTGCTTAATAAATATTCATTTTTTTCAGATATTCTCTTATCAATATTTCTTGTGACAATATCTTGTAAAAAAATACAATCTTGCATCTCAACTTGTATATTATTATGAACAATTTTCCCATCCAGTATTCTAAAAGTCTCAGGCAAAAAAAATATATCTAATGTAAATCCATCAAAAAGAAAAACTCTTCCATTTGATTCAAATGCAAAAAATCTTGTTTTTTTATTTACCTGCTCTAGTAATCTTTCTAATTCGTACATTTTTATCTTAAAAATTCCTGAACAAATTTTTCGACTAAATTATTTCGTTTCAGTTTTGCATAAAACAAAATAACCAATTTCATAAACTCTTTTCTGTAATAACATTCCATATTCAAATTATTCTGGTGTTCATTGAGTTCTTCTGCATAGCAAGTTCCTCCACAAAGATATTTGGTCCAACATTTTTTACAACTTTCATAATCATTTACGTTTTTGTTATGCCATAATTTATTTTCATCAATTGATTTTTTCCAGTTTCCTAATAAATCTTTTTCATTACCAATTGTGGAATTACAATGATAAAAATTTCCTTGTGAATCTATAAAAATTTCTGTTCCCCAATTACATCTAGAAGACACAATTTTATGTGCATAAATATCAAAAACTTTTGTGAACCATACATTTTTTTTTAATACAGGGAAAAATTTATATCTTTCATTCTTAATTTCATTAAAAACTACTTCGTAAATTTTTGATAAACTTTTAATTATTTTATTTATAGAATCTTCTGAGAAGCTTGTTTCAAAATTATTACCACGAGAAATTACTATTCCTATTTGTTCTACATTTAGTGATAGAAGATAATTCACTATTTCATATACATCTGTATTTCCTGGAGTAAGAACAACAGATAGTTTTACTTTGATTCCATTTTCTTGAAGTTTTTTTATTCCATTTACAACATCAGAAAACGAGCCTTTGCTATTTTTGTAAATCCTATTTAAATCGTGATTATCCCTTTTTCCATCAATTGAAACAAAAATACTAGGAACATATGAGTTTTTTAAAAATTGTATGTACTCATCTGTTATATTTGTTGCATTTGTCATAAAAGACATGGACATATATTTAATTTTCTCTTTTGTATTAAAAAGCTTAAAATTATCATCAATTATTTGTCGATTAGCAATTACTGTTTTTGATAAAGATAATTCATTACTATTATTCAGTAATTCACATAAGTAAGAATTTTTTGAATAATCAAAATATTTCCAGAGTTTTTCATTCTGTAGAATCTGATTTATAGTTTGAAGAATCTCGTAATTGGATTTAATCTTATATTTATCTTTTATTTCAATAGGCAGCCAATTAAAAATTTCCGTAATCTGATTATTTGAAAATTTATCTTTTGAAAAAAGATATCCTTCGTATTTTGCAATTAGTGAATCAAAGAAAAGTAAATAATCTAGGTCCAGAGAAGATTCAGAGGTATAACAAAGACTAAAACAATAATCTGCCGCTTCAGGCATAAAATCATATTTTATAAAACGAACTAAGGATTCCAAATCTTCTTTTGCCATCTTGTTTTTATCATTTTTATTTCGATAGCAATATTTACAATTAAGATTGCAATTGTTTGAAAAATTTATAGTAGCAATACATCTTTCATTTTTTTTATTAGTTCTTCTTGGTTTTACTTCCTGATATTTTAAGATTTTATTATAAAAGTCTGGATATTTAATTTTTATAAAAAGATATCTTTGATTTTCTAGTAATTCTGTTAATTCGTTATTTAACGCATAAATTTTGTTTGTAAAGCAGTCAAAAACGTAATTCTGTCCGCTTTCGACAAAAAAAAAAGAATCTCCAACTCTCATTTTTTAATATCTTAACTTTCATCTCAAACCACTTTTTTTACAGTACCGATATTTGGGTATTAAATTAATTATACCGTTATTTAGGGATATTACAAGTTTTTTTTTACCGAAAAAATAGTAATTTATTATTGTGTTCAAAGATAACTTAAAAGAACAGATTGAATATAAAGGGTATATTATAAAAGAATTGGCAGCATAAGCCGGAATAAGTAAGAGAACTCTAGATACTTATGTTGACAGTCGGGCTGTAATTCCTAATGCAGAAATAGTTGTAAAATTAGCAAAAGCTTTAGATACAACAGTCGAATATCTAGTTACAGGAGAAAATTTAAATATTTCAAATAAAAGCCTGGATTTAGATTTCTCATCATTCGAAAAGCAAAAAAACTTATTCAAAGATTTGGAAAAGTTATCACCAAATTTACAATATTCAATTGAAGTAATGATTCATACTTTGGTTAAACTGGAAAACAAATAAGTAAAATTATTGAAAGAAAATTTAGCAGAACTATCAATCAAAGGAACATATTTATCAAAACTAGATTCATAAAATGTGAACAGAATTTTTTCATGAATTGAAATCCCTCCTTTTTCAAATTAGCCGATGCCCCGGCTGATTTGATTATGGATTTCACGAAGGGAGAAAGAACAAACTGCGTCAATTTTGTGGAAAGTCCGGGCACTTTTCAATGGCCGCGAAAAGCGGGCATTTTGGAGGACTTGCAACGTTGCAGGTTGTTCTAGAGGGGCAGCGCAATGCCCCCGGAGAGCACGAGAGGTACGACCTCTGGCCACAATACCGTCTTTGTCACTTATCATACCGTAGCGGCTCGGCGGCAGGC
>DNPJ01000041.1 GCA_003501485.1 Bacillota bacterium | reverse complement strand
GATTTATCAACATTAATTATTTCCATCTCGCTAGGAATAATCGCATTTTTAAATATCTTTTTAATAATTTTGTCTCCTTCTTTTATATAAATATTAACGTTTTTAAAAGGTCTAGACACTCTAAATTTTAATGGTATTTTATCGTTCGCCTCATCGATATATATTTTTTGAGGGACAACATATGATATGCCATTTTTATTAACAACACTGTATTCAAATCCATTATTGTTAAGTTCACCTTTTATATATTTGTATGCTCCGAGTGCAGCATCGCGCGCTTCACTAACAACATAATCTACTAAATCATGAACATGAAGCACATTTCCTGCGGCAAATATACCACTTACATCAGTTTGCAAGTCTTGGTTAACAACAGGTCCTCTTGTTCTAGAATAGGAAATATCTAAATTATTCAATAAATCAGCATTAGGAATAAGTCCAACCGACAAAAGCAATGCATCTACATCAATTTCCATTTCAGTTCCATCTATAAAATTGAACTTATCATCGACCTTAGCTAAAACAATTTTTTCAATGTGATCTTTTCCAATTATTCTTTTAACTGTTGTTGATAAATATAATGGAATATCAAAGTCGTTCAAACATTGTACAATATTTCGATTTAGACCCGCTGAATAAGGCATGAGCTCAGCAACACCAAGTACATCCGCTCCTTCAAGCTTCATACGTCTAGCCATTATTAAGCCAATATCGCCACTTCCTAAAATAAATACTTTTTTTCCAACTAAATAACCATAAATATTTAAATAAAGTTGAGCTTGCCCGGCTGTATAAACTCCACTTGGTCTATCACCCGGAATTTGAATGGCTCCCGCATTTCTTTCATAGCATCCTGTTGTTAGAATAATTGCTTTTGCTTTGACATTAAAATAGCCTTCCTCGTTCGAAAAAGTCACAATCTTATCTTCATTAATGGAAATTACATTAGTTTTAAGTTTGTAATCTATATGTTTCTCATTAACAGCTTTTGAAAAGCGTGACATAAATTCAGGCCCAGTCAATTCTTCTTTAAATTCATGCAAACCAAAACCGTTGTGAATGCACTGATTTAAAATGCCACCTAAATAATCGTTTTTTTCTAAAATTAAAACATTATTAACGCCTAAATCATAAAGTTTAAGTGCTGCAGACATACCAGCGCTTCCACCACCGATAACAATTACATCACGATTTTCCATAAATTATTCTTTTGTTATATATTTACATACGATTGAGTCATCTTTATCGTACTTAATTTCATCCATTTTTAAATTGTAATAACCCGCTAAAATAGAAATTACAAGAGGTTGACAGAAACCGCCTTGGCATTTTCCAAATCCAGCTCTTGTTCTTTTCTTTAGAGCTTTGATTGTATGAGGAGGAACGCTTCGAGATAGTTCATCAATTATTTCACCAAGAGATACTTTTTCACAATTGCAAATGATTTGTCCATATCTAGGATCTTTTTTAATGATTTTATTTCTTTCTTCGTTAGATAATTCGCTAACACAAATTCTGTGTCTAGTCTTTGGATTATAATTATCTTTTTTTGCAAGACTAATGCGTTTTCCCACTAATTCATTTACAACATATTTTGCAATAGCAGGTGATGAAGCTAATCCTGGAGATTCAATTCCACTAACAACAATAAAATCACGATATTTTTTGGAATAATCAATAATAAAATCATGAGTAGATGGAGTTGGACGGTTTCCAGAAAAAATACGAATGGTTTCATTGAAAGGAATATTTGGTACAAGCAATTTCGCCATCTTTTTAACGTTCAACAATGTTGTTTTATCAGTCGATAAATCATCTTTATCATTAACAAAATCGCTAGATGGTCCAACAAGATAATTTCCACTTGTTGTAGGAGTTATAAGTATTCCTTTCCCTTTATCACTAGGGAGGGGGAAAATGACGTGATTAACAAGTCCTTTTTTGTAATGGTCAAGAACATAATATTCACCTTTCCTAGGCTTTATAGAATAAGATATTTCTTCTACCATTTTATGAATATCATCAGCGTGGATGCCAGCGGCATTGATTACTATTTTTGATTGATAAACATTTTTGTTCGTTTTGACAACAAAGCCATCATTATTTTTTTCAATATCTTGTACTTCTTCTCCAAGAGACAGCTTTACGCCATTATCAACAGCGTTTTCCATAACATGGACGACGAGATTAAAAGGATTGACAATTCCAGCATTTTTAGCAAGTAACGCTCCTTTAACCTCGTCAGTTATGTTGGGTTCAAGTTTTTTAACTTCTTCTTTAGATAAAATTGCTACGTCAACACCATTTTGTTTTGATCTAATAGCCAATTCTTCTAAAGTTTTCATTTGCTCATCGTAAATGGCAACAGTCAAAGATCCAATTTGTGAAAACTCAATTTCTAAATCTTCACAAATTTTAGGAAACATTTTATTTCCTTCAACATTGAATCTTGCCTTTAAGGTATCAGGGACGGGATCATATCCAGAATGAACAATTGCCGAGTTAGCCATTGATGTTACATTTCCAACATCATTTTCTTTTTCAAGAACTAAAGCATCGACATTATATTTGCTCAATTCACGTGCTATGAATGACCCAATAACTCCAGCGCCAATTACGATGATATCAAACATTATTTTTTATGTCCTTTAAAAGGTTTATGTTCAGCTGGTTTTTCAACATAACCTGCTGGTTTTTCAACAAATTCGCGATGAGAAACTTTGACTTTACCTTTGTCATCAATTTCAACGACTCTTACTTTAAGTTTATCGCCAACTTTAACAACATCTTGGGCGCGATCGATGAAGCCCCATCCAAGACGTGAGACATGGCAAAGTCCTTCACAATTACCAAATAATTTTACGAATGCACCGTAATCTTCAACGCGAGTTACTTCGCCATCATAAATTTCACCAACTTTAGCCTCACGAACGATGTCTTCAATCATTTGTTTTGCTTTGTTGATCATATCGCGGTTCATATGGTAAATGACAACATGTCCATCATCATCAATATCGATTTGGACATTATCACATTTGGCAATAATATCATTGATAACTTTTCCGCCTGTACCAATAACGTCGCGAATCTTATCGACATCAATTGTGAGTTTATCAAGTTTTGGTGCGTATTTAGCAACATCAGGACGTGGTTCTGAAATTGCTTTTTCCATTGTTGCACGAATTTCGGCGCGAGCTTTATGAGCTTGTGCAAGAGCTTCCGCTAAAACTTCACGTGTAACACCAGCAATCTTAATATCCATTTGTAAAGCTGTAATACCTTTTGCTGTACCAGCTACCTTAAAGTCCATATCACCGAAGTGATCTTCAAGACCTTGAATATCAGTAAGAATTGTATATGGATGTTTTCCATCAAGTGGTCCTGATGAAATAAGACCCATAGCAATACCACTTACCATTCCTTTAATTGGGACACCAGCTGCCATAAGTGACATACATCCTGCGCAGATAGAAGCTTGAGATGATGAACCATTTGATTCAACGACTTCGCTTACAGTGCGGATTGTATACGGGAATTCTTCTTCGCTTGGAATAACATATGAAAGTGCTCTTTCGCCAAGTGCACCATGGCCGATTTCACGACGTGCAAGAACGCCAAGTTTTCCAGTTTGACCAACACACCATTGTGGGAAATTGTAATGATGCATGAAGCGTTTCTTTTCAATTGGTGTTAAATCATCAATAATTTGTTCATCAATCAAAGGCCCAAGGGTTGTTACTGAAATAACTTGTGTTTGTCCACGTGTAAACATCGCACTACCATGAGCGCGTGGAAGAAGGTCTACTTGTGCATCAAGAGGACGGATTTCATCGACTCTACGACCATCTG
>DNPJ01000039.1 GCA_003501485.1 Bacillota bacterium | reverse complement strand
ATTAAGCGATATTTATTCATTAAATAGTCAGGAATAATACAATCTATTGAATACCGAGATACCTCTTTTAAAGCTTTGTTTATTAATTTGGAAAATTCATAATTATCCATTAATGATGGAAGAGAATAAATACTTTTTAAATATTTATCATCTGGATTGTATTTAATAATATTAATTAAATTAATCTTATTTTTATTAACGTCGTAATTTCCAATAAGAACGTATTCTATTTCATTTTTAAGTATTTTAGCTAAATATGAACGATTCCATGCTTCGACAAAAAATACATTATTTAAGGATGTTACAAAGCAGAACTTAGATACTGTAATATTATTAAATCTTCTTGTACTAACATCACCTAAAAGTTTTCCTTTGAAAACAATTCTTTCTTTATCAACAAGATTATTTTCATGAGTTAGCCTTAAATCTTCATATTTTCTTGGAAGATGATATAAAGCATCTTTTAAAGAACGGATATTCATCAAATCAAGACATTTATTAATTCTTTCTGATTTAGATAATTTCATAAAAGAAAAGGCCGTTTCGGCCTATTTTATTCAACTCCCAATAAGAACGAATATACTGGTTGATTACCTTTTTTAATATCAAATTCAACATTTGGATATTTATTTGGAAGTTCATTGGACAATGAAGTAAATTCATCTTCAGATACATCTTCACCAACAAAAATTGAAACCAAATAGGAATCTTCGGTGATCATGTTATCTAATAATTCAATTAAAGTGGCGACTTTGTCTTTTTCACAGCAAATGATTTTTTTATCTAAAATGCCCATAAAATAATCTTTAGTCACTTTAAATCCATCAATTGTTGTATCTTTAATAGCGTATGTTATTGAGCCAGATTTTAAATCTTTAAATGAATTTTTCATTTCTTCCACATTTGTTTCAACATCAGCATCTCCGTTAAATGTTGACGCCGCTACAATACCTTGCGGAATTGTTTTAGTCGGAATAACTTCTACATTAATTTCATCCATAAGGACATCAGCTGCTTGAAGGGCCGCTAAAACGATATTTGAATTATTAGGAAGTACATAAACGGTTTTAGCATTTGTCTCTCTTATAGCGGAAACAATATCTTCTGTAGAAGGGTTCATTGTTTGTCCACCGCTTACAATTTTATCAACGCCTATTTCTTTAAAATATTCATCGATACCTTTTCCAGCGGATATAGCAACCATTGCGTATTCTTTCTTTGGTTGTTCTTTAATTTCATCTTTTTTACTACTATTTTTTTCAGATGCAGTGAAAATTTTAATGTTTGAAAATTCGCCAAAATTTTGAGCATAGGTTAATATTGAACCTGGAGTTAAAGTGTGCATTGATATTTTGATGTCTTTATCATTAAGAATTTCAATTTCTAGATTATCGCTTCTGCTTGAAAGAATATTTTTAAATCTAAGTTCAACAAATTCTTTTTTCTTGTCCTTTGGACCAAGGGTCAATATAAATTCAAGATAATAACCTTTATCTTGAGCAATAACAGATGCACTGCTATCAACGCTTGTGGCAACGCTTTTTTCAATAAAAGCGCCTTGTAAGGCAGCTTGCATACCTTCAAAAATTTTAACAAGCCCAGCGCCGCCTGAATCAACAACGCCAACTTCTTTTAAAACAGGTAAAAGATCTGGTGTTCTTTTTAAAGATGCTTTCGCTTCTTTAATCAAATATGACATAGCTTTTTCAATGCTAATTTCAGGTGTTGCATAATTTGCAAGTGCTTCGCTTGATTCACGAATGACTGTAAGAATTGTTCCTTCAACAGGTCTCATTACAGCTTTATACGCAACAGTTGAACCATTTTTAAACGCTTCAACAAAATCAGCAACCTTCATTACTTTTTTATCTTTAAGTGATGAAGCAAATCCGCGGAATATTTGACTTGTTATAACGCCACTGTTCCCACGAGCACCAAAAAGAAGACCTCTTGAAAAAAGATTGGCGATTGTATAAACATCATCGTCGTTTCGATTTTGAATCTCTTTCGCACCACTTGTGAGAGTTAAATTCATATTCATTCCAGTATCACCATCAGGCACCGGAAATACATTTAAAGCATCAATCTCAGGATAATGATTATAGAGATTGTTCGCTGCTGAAATGAGCATCTTTTTTAATAATTGACCATTTATTGAACGCATAATTAATCTACTTTCTTTAACGATTGAGCAAAAACATTAACAGCTTTAACTTTTATGCCAAAAGTTTTCTCTGCTACATATTTGACTCTTTTTTGAACTTCACCTAATACTTCGGTTATTTTTACATCATATGCAACGACTACATATAAGTCGATACTAACTAAATTCTTTTCTTGTGCAACAAAAATTCCATTGCTATAAGAACCGCGTTTTAAAATTTCAATGATTGTTTCATGAATTGAACTCTTTTTAGCGATTCCTACAATGCCATAGCATTCTAAAACTGCATCAGCAACAACTGAGGCAATTGCTTCATTTGAAATATTTATTGTTCCGAATTGTGTATTTTTCTTTACTGTCATAACTATTTTGGGACATTTTCCCTTTCAGTAATATATCATATATATTAAATAAAAGCAAAAAAGCGAACTCGTTTGCCTTATTTTTAGGAATAATTCCAAAACTTATTTAGCTAATTTCTTTATAATTTTATCCTTGTTTTCATCATAAAAAACTACCAAGTGATTACCACAAGGAGAAGTTAATATATCATTAACAGGCTCATATAATCTCACTTTTATTTGAGTTCGACATAAATTGCTTTCTTTTAAATTAGAAATAATATGTCCGCTATAGAAAACAAATTTATCAAGCGATGGATCAATTTTTAAGATACAAACTTGTGGCTTTGTTTTAAGCTTACCACGAATCCCAACACCAATTCCGCTTTCAAAGTGAGTATCAAAAGCATATTCTTCACACATTTTTAAAGGTATTGTACAATGGGCTAAATATAAATAATTTCCCTTAAAATTTACGTATGATGGATTGCATTGGAAAGACAATTTATGGAATCCATATTTAATGACCATCATCGTTAGTAAAGATGGAATATCACCTTCACATGAGCAAATAATTCCTTCGCTATTAAGCATAGCTAGGGCAAGACAAGACGTTGAATGAACTAAATTTAATAATTCAAAGCATCTAACAGTTAGTCCGTCTAGATTGTATTTTTTCACTAGTCTCTTTAAGGCAGAATAAATAGATAATGCTTTTTTTAGTTCATTTTCATTTATTTTTTCATTCAAATATTCACTAAAAGTGCCTATATTAACATTATCATCATATTTTATTAAAGAATAGAATTCATCGAATGAAATATCTATTATCGTAACTCCAAAAGCTTCTTTTGCCTTATTATAATCGATATTAGATGATATTAACCAATCGCTAGGTTTTCCAATTACTCCAAGGCGCTTTCCGTATATGTAAGGTATCTTGCTTTTAAGTTCATATTTAAAAGGTGTTATAATTGATTCATTTTCAAATTGATCTTTTATATTGTCACCATGTATCAACCGATAATTTAGGTTTTTTTGCGTTAAAAATGACGCTATTTCAAGAGCGGCTGGAAGGGAATTATTCGCGTTTGTTGCTAAAAGGAAATATGGTTCTTTGTATTTTTTATAAATCGATTTAAATATTTCTTCAGTCCCACCAGAAATAATAAAAAAGACATCCTTATCAAACCTAATATTTTGATAGTTGATGTCTTCTAAAAATTTCTCAGCATCTTTTGCGGCGATATCATCATGCTTACTAGTTTCTGATTCTAAAAATATAAATTGTGATCTATTCATAGAAATATTATACATTTTTGGCATAAAAAGAAAAAGCCCGGCGGCTCGCTATTCTCCCCGATAAATCGGATACCTTCGCCACTACGGTGCTTAACTTCTGTGTTCGGGATGGGAACAGGTGTGTCCACCGCGCCATCGTCACCAGACTTTTTCTTCAGAGAATTATTCCCTGAAAACTAGATATTAATTTTTACATGTTCCAAGTTATATTACATACCCTAATGTTTTACTCTTTTTTTATGATTCGTAAATCTTAAAATTTATGAAATTAAGTCCTCGACCTATTAGTATCAGTCGACTGAATGCATCGCTGCACTTACATCTCTGACCTATCAACCCGCTAACATTGCGGGGGTCTTACTTCTTGCGAATGGGAAGTCTCATCTTGTGGCTGGCTTCACGCTTAGATGCTTT
>DNPJ01000061.1:547-5640 GCA_003501485.1 Bacillota bacterium | reverse complement strand
CACTTGTTAATGAACATAATCCTTTTTCACTTTCAACTACTTTAATACCAGCATTATTGTTATTTACTAAAGGAGAGGCGTTAACTTTGTAAATTCCTTCTCCCCAAATTTTAGTATTCAATTTATCAACGTTAATATAATATAGATATCCATCAATAAGGCAGAAATCAATTCCGGCATCACTTGTTAGTTTTCTTCTTCCGTTAGAAATAGAATATCTTTCAATATAATTGCCCAATAAATTGTTGATAGTGTAATAGAATACGCCATCAAAACAATATAAATTATTGATCTTTTCATCGACTAATAATGTTCTAACTTGATTTTCTCCATTTATCGAGATGAATGATAATTTATAACCATTACTACCATCTGCAAAATATAACTTATTGTCCACTAATGTTAAAACTTAGCTTTGCCAACACTTAAGCACGTAACAACAGGCTCCTCGCCACTTAAATCAGCTTTAAAAATACCAGATTTATTTTGTGTTAAACCATTAACAACATAATAAATTGTTTTATTTCCATCAAATTGAACATATCTTGCATTAGCGGTCTGAATAACAGATGTTCTTGTTTTTCTATCATTGCTAGAATAGTTTGCGGTTTTAATTGAAGAGGCAAATAATGGTTTAGAAATATAGATTATTTCATCCTCATTGCTTTCAATCATATCAACAGCATTATCGTTGCTGATTTTTACTAAATCACCTGTGCCTTCATTATAAGAATACAAATAATTATTATGCAAAGCATTTTGGAAGAATAATGTATCATCGCTCCATTTTAGATATCTTTCATCATCATTTGTTTTTATTGTTAATTTTGCTGTTAATACTAATGTATCAAAATTTTTATCAGTTATTGTAGCGGTAATATTATATTCACCAATTTCTGTAGCGGTGTTTGTAATTCCTTCAACATCACAACTATAAGTAACAATAGAAGAACTTGGCAAAGTGCCAGTAACCGTAATTGAATGAGGCTTTCCATCATATTCAAATTGTTCATCATTAAATTCAACGCCTAAAAAAGTAGCTTTATTAATTGTTAAAGTAGCAGACAATGTCAAATCATTATAGCCTTCTTTTTCCAGTTTAGCGGTTGCTTTATAAACACCTACATCTGCATGTGGTTCTCGACCTATGTAAGTTATGGAAGTGTTGTCTGGAGCGCCACTTACTTCATTAAGGATATGAGCTTCTCCCTCATAAGTATAAGTAGCATCAGAAAAAATAACACCCTTAAAATCTTCCTTAATTTCTTGGATGCTAGTTTGGCTTCCCCCACCGATGGAACTACTATTTGATGAAGATGAACTAATACTATTACTATCTCCACATGAAGATAAAAATAATCCAAGTAGAACAGGGGTTAAAAATAAAAACTTCTTTTTCATTATAATATTCTCCTTAAAAAGCATCTTTGTAATTGGTGCGGATATTGTGAGCTAATACAAAAGGAAATGAAAACCCACCCAACAAAGCACATAAAGCTGTACCTGCTAATAAAACAACTACTCCAATTATAAATCCGATGGCCGCAAATAAAATTTTCATAGCAATTAGCCAAGCGAGACCATCTAAATCAAAACTAAATATTAATCCTGGGAATTTAATGGAAAAACCTGAACACCATAGAAAAATATCGCCAATATAAGAATCAGAAATAATGCAATAAATCATTGCAAACAAACCATAGCCTATTAATACACTATATAAAACACCTAGTGCAGGATGAACAATATTTGTATGAGTAAGAAAAACTGCTAAAGCAATTATTAAAGCAACGACACCTGCAGCAATTCCCCAGCCAAAACATTTCTTTTTGCTCGTTGATGCTTTTTTGGTTCTTATATTGTTCTCATTTATTTCCCTTTCTTTTTTAATCTCGTCTAAGCAATCTCTATGATAATAAGTTTGTCCAACGTTGACACTTCTTATTATTCTTCCATGCCGCTCTTTTTTTGTAATATCTTCAGAAACGAGTTCGTTTTCTTCAATATCTTTTCCACATCTAGCACATACATGTTTTTCATTTTGATGAACAACAATAGTTTTTGTTATCACTTCAGTAGGTTTATTGTCCACTGTTTCTCCAACATTGTTTTCTTTTGTTTCACTAGAAGCATCATTTAATAAATCATTAATGGAACAACCATAAAATTTAGATAATTGTTTTAAAGTTGTAATATCAGGTTCGTTAATATCGCTTTCCCATTTACTTACAGTTTGGAAAGTAACGTGCAATTGTTCAGCAAGATTTTTCTGAGTTAATCCTTTTTCAGTTCTTAATTTCTTTAATTTTTTTCCGAGTGTCATAAACAACACCTCCTCGCATAATAATGTTCAACTTTTTAGCGAAATTATAAATAACTAAGAAAGCGAATTTATTCGCGTGTAAATAGAATTATTGTTTTTTATTTATTAATAAATAATTTTTTTGTTTAAAAATATTTTATAAATATAAAACTAATATAATTTTAAACAAATAAAAAAATGACAAGCACTCGCCATGAAAGAGTGCTCACTTTGTAAATTTTCAAGCTAAATTCCTACTTCTTAAAAAACATGTTTTTGTTTATAAAATACATATATTTGATATTATATTTGTATATTTATTTTAAAAATAAAACAAAAAGAGGTAATAACATGAAAAAATCATCAATAATTGCATCGGCTCTTATTGTCGCACTAGCATTAACAGGTTGCGATAAACAAATCGCTAAAGAAGATTATTTACAAGCAGTAGGAAGTCACGAAATAACTGAATACGAAACTTTTATCAGCCAATATAACAGCATCGAATATGTTGCTACAAAAGAAGGTAATGCCATTCCGAGAAAGCCTAACGTCAGCTTCATGTTCGCAGACTTTACTAATGACGATGACCCACAATATTTTAGTTTTTCAGGAGGTCAAAAATATAAAGATGATCTTCTTGATATTACGTTATACAAAGAATCATACATGAAAAAAGTTGGTGCAGAATATGTTTTAAAAGATGTTGATTGGAAAAATCAAAGTAACACAAAAGAATATAGATATAAAACTGCTGAAGAAGCAAAAGAGGCTTTGTATTCAAGAGTGGAAAGCAAAATCATGCATGTCAATGAAGAATGGCTTAATATTAATGATGATGTCACTTTGTTTGCCGCTGATAACGGATATAAAGTTCGAGACGGCTCATTTACATACGGAATTAACGAAAAAGGATTTGAAACTTCTTCAACAGCAGACTTTGAAGGCAATAAGGCGAGAGGCTTAGTTGATTACGACGTCAAAATTAATAGAGATATATTCGGAGATTCATTCAATAATGTTAGCTCTATTGTAAGACAATATGTTACCGTGGAAAATTTATTCAACGGAATTGATAAAGTTATTATTAATTACAATGTTGATTAGTTAATGCTTATTCATTAGCTTTTAAAGTGTTATATATTAATGCACAATGTTTGATTTTATGTTTTTGTGTGATTAAAAATTTTATAACGCATATAGCATATTCTTTTGAATTGGTTCTATCTTGCAAAACAAAGTTTTCACTCTTCAACAGCCATAGTTTCCCGTAAAATGGTTAAAAACATGATGCCAACTTAGTTAATTTAAATTTTTTCAATCCAATTTCTAACTGATTAAATTACATCATCAAAATTTAAATTATAGGCGTATTTGTTTTTATTTATAAATGCATTCCATCTAGTTTTAATTTGTTGATTGATTGATAATTCTTCAACCAATTCATTAATAAAATCTCTGTCAATTTTAAAGCCTCTATATTCACACGTTTTTTCAAAAGATTTTTTAATACAATAACATCATTGTTGTTCTTTTTTTGCTTTATTTATAATGTATAAATCAAAAAATCTTTGCTTCTACTATTAGTAATTCCTCTATATAAAATGGTTTGTAATTTCTCCGCAACAAATTTTCTAGAATATAAATTTTTAAAGATAGTACATTTGTAGTCACAAGACATTTATAATCATAATTTTTTTCAGATGGGACAATAGGATCAATGCCAATTCCAAAAATACATTTAACATTATCTAGTTTGGCCATCATTTTAACTAAAAACCATCATAAACGTCTTCTAATCTAATATTTGATGTATCTAATATTGTAAATTTGATATCATCACCTAAATCAATTGAGATTACTTTTTCAACAATATTTATATATTGTATTTATTCATTGATATTTTCTTTAGGTATAAATCGATATCAATTGTCGCTCCACTATCAATTCCCAACACTGAAGATAAATATAAACCGCCTTCAAGAATTAATTTATCTTTATGTTTAGAAACCGCTAAGCAGATAAAAAAGCGTCGAAAAAGAAACGATTATAAACAATATTTTTTCAATACCAAATTCTTTGGACAAATTATTAGCTCTTGCTTTTAGAGAACTCTTATCAGTTTTCATTAAATATGATCAACATCATTTCGAATACTTGTTTTTCTATTTTCATTATTCTTGCATATCTAAATAATTTGAGTTGATTAATGTTTCTTTTAACATAAAGTTTAATAACTTTGATAAGGAGCATGTCTACCCATACAAGACACTGTGTGGAAGGAACATATCCACTACATTTCAAATGTGACTATGTAACTGGCAATAATGACACACGTAGATAGTATTGGTGAATATGTACTATCCCTCAAGCTAAACCTTTTATGTAACAAATATATCGATGATATATTCAAAGTTGAACTATTAGTCATGTTCCTTACAAAAACATTTAGGAATCAGTTCATTTTTAAAGAAAAGAACGATGCCAATTTACTGCTTTTTAACAATTTAAAAAGGATGGTCCATCATCCTTACCCATTCCAGGCCAACTGTGTTTTTTTTGAATCGGCAACTTCTTTAAAGGTCGTTTTTGGCGAGCTTTCAACGATCGGGCCCTTCGCTTAAAAGCGCATGCCTTTGCTTATAAAATCCATCAGGTTGACATGAATGATACCGTTTCTCTTTTGCAGCATATAGTCCGTTGTCATGATGTATTTTCTATAATTGTCCCGTATGCCCTCCAATGGCTTATATTCCCGGTCTTCCGTGTCTTTGCTTTGCAGCATCTTATA
>DNPJ01000061.1:0-374 GCA_003501485.1 Bacillota bacterium | reverse complement strand
CCCATAATTGATTCGGTTGTCCATATTCATCGCGTAGTAAAAGCTCAGGTCAGCGACGTAATACTTCTGCTCTCCCGAGAGTGTTGTTTTTGACTTCATGTCGAACCTTTTGCATTCATACAGAATCTTCGCATCAACGAGCGTCTTTATATACCGGGTCACCGTCGCACGACTGATGGTCATGCCATTTTTGAGAAGTGCTTCGTGCAGGCTGTTGATGCTCGTCGTCGCGCCGAAATTGTTGATAATGTAATTCCGAACCAGATCAAAAGAATGAACGTCTTTGATTTTCACTCTTCGCTTGATGTCTTTTTCGAAGATCTCACCAATAATCCCCTTCACATAAGTGCGTTTGTCCGAAAGGCTGTCAATTT
>DNPJ01000064.1 GCA_003501485.1 Bacillota bacterium | reverse complement strand
AAGGGAAAAAATATGACAAAATTATTTACTGTTTTTACTTAGAGTTTGTTAAATGAAAAATCACAACCATTGCAGTGGTTGTATTAAGGTATATGTTTAAGCACATCTAACCGGGACACATTATTTAAAAACGCATATAATAAAAACATTTATGGATATAAAAGAATAATGGCAACCATCAAGATTTTTGTAATCTAATGAATTTCTATTGTTATGATTCATCTAAAAAAAGCAGCAACGCTGCTTTTTAAATTAAGGTGTTTGACTATTTTCCGGAAACAGCAAGTTTTTTAATATAAACGCTTGGTGTGGTGGTGCCGTTTAAGATTAATTTTGAATCGTTGGCGACGTCTTTAATATTCATGAACACATCAACTAAATTTCCTGCAATAGTTATTAGCGTTAATGGTTCTGCGATTTTTCCATTTCTAATCATAAAGCCCTGGGATTGGAGAGAGAAGTTTCCACTTTTTGCATTCATGCCCGCATGAAGTCCTTCAAGAGACGTAATATAAACGCCTTCTTTAATATTGGCAATCATTTCGTCGAATGATTTGCGGCCATTTTTGACAATTAAATGCGAAAGTCCAGCTTTCATTTTTCCGCTTCTCACTGCGTTTCCTGTAGGTTTAACACCATCTTTTTGAGCGGTTTCAAGTGTATAAATGTATGTTTCAAGTATGCCTTTTTTAATGATATCTTTCTTTACACACGGAACGCCTTCATCATCATGGTAGTCAAAGAAAATATCTTTTTGTAAATTGTCTTCTATAACAGAGAGTTTCTTGCTTGCAATTGGCTGATGAAGTTTATCCTTAAATAATGACGAATTCTTTTGAACTTCTTCAGCATCTATATTCGATAAATACGGTCTTAAAAGTTTTGAGAAGCTATCTTGTGATAACACAACAGGATACTTTTTGCTCTTACATTGTGTAGCACCTAATTTATCAAGGGCATCTTTGGCGACATCGTTAACAAACTCTTCTTCGTTAAATTCGTTAAAGTCTAGAGAAGAAAATACCTTAAATCCAGTTTTGATGTCATCGCCTTCTTTCGCGGTTACTTCAGCATATATTGAACAAGTGGCTTTTTTGTCTTTTAGTCTTATTCCATATGAATTTGAAAGAAGAGATTCATCAAATTCTTCTTCATAACCAACACTCATTACATCGGTAATTCTTTTATCATAGGCATATAATTTGTTTTCTATATCTTTCAATAGAGCAATTTTGTCTTCAAGTTTTCCAGAAACAGTATCTTTGTTAAAAACATTTTTGTTGTGATATTTGCATTTTTCTTTATAGATAATGCAAGGATCATCGTTTTCGATTAATGAAGCAGTTTCTTTGATTGAGTTGATTAAAAACTCGATTGTGTTTTTATCAATTTTCTCAGTAAATCCTTGACCAAATTTACCATTGACAACACCTCTAGCAACTACTTTATGTGAATCGCTTTCAGTTAAACTATCGATATCGTGATGATAAATAGTAACACTAGTGGATTTTGAATGAACATAGGAAAAATCGCATTCATTTATGCCGTTAGCTTTAGCAAGTTCAAAGAATTTTTTATCATTTATTTTCATTTGAGTTCTCCTCCGTTTCCACCTACTAAAATTTCATCAACTCTAATTGTTGGCTGTCCAACATCAACAGGTATCGATCCACTTATGGAGCCACACATACCTTGAGCTCTTTCAAGATCGTTTCCAACCATATCAATGTGTTTTAAGATCTCTGCGCCTGAACCGATAAGTGTTGCGCCTCTAACTGGTTCACACACTTTTCCATCACGAATGATATATGCTTCGCTACAACTAAAATTAAATTCTCCAGTTGCAGGATTAACAGATCCTCCGCCTAATGATTTTGCATATAAGCCTAATTTAGTCGCTTTAATCATTTCATCTACGGTAGATGTTCCGTTAGCAATGTAAGTATTTGACATTCTTGATGTAGGTTCAAATTTGTATGACTCTCTACGACACGCGCCATTACCTTTCATACCCATTCTTCTTCCGTTGAAGTCATCAATCAAATAATTTTTAAGAATGCCTTTTTCGATTAATAATGTCTTTTGTGTTGGATTTCCTTCATCATCTATATTATTTGAGCCCCAACCATTAACAATTGTTCCATCATCGTATGCTGTAACAACAGAAGAGGCGATTTTTTCTCCTAATTTATTTGCGAAAACCGAATTATTTTTTGCAACAGCAGTTGCTTCAAGACTGTGCCCACATGCTTCATGAAAGATAACTCCTCCAAAAGCATTGCCTATGACAACAGGCATTTTACCACTTGGACATTCTTTTGCGCTAAGCATTGTTAAGGCAGATTGAGCAGTTTCTTTAGCGAGTTCTTCTACATTAATTTTATCAAGGAAGTATTCGAAACCTGCTGAAGCGCCAGGACCGGAAAATCCTGTTTCGATTTTTCCGTTTTCACTAGCGATACACATTAAATACATTCTGGCTCTTTCTTTTTTGTCTTTAAAAATAAAGCCATTTGAATTAATAATAGTGATGTTGTTCTCGTAATGATTTAAACCAGTTTGTGTGCGCATGATTTTTGGATCATATTCGCTCATCACTTTATCGCCTCTTTTTAAGTAGGCGATTTTTTCTTCGCTTGAAACCTCAGCGTGTGGTTTTAAGTGAGGGTGTTTATTTTTAATATTTTTAACTTTTAAATCAGTGACTGTTATTTTTCTTTCTTCGTTGAATGATTTAGAAAGCGAATTTGCAAGTTCTAATAAGCTTTTCAATGAAACATCGTTTGTATAACCATAAACGCTTTGAAGTTTATTTAAAAGTCTTAGACCCGCTCCAAAAGTATTGGAAATTGTAGCAACATTTACTTTCCCGTTTTCAATTGAATAAGAGTAAGATACCTTGTCTTCGATAAAAATTTCAGCAAAATCAGCGCCAGTAGATAAACCAGCATTCAGTATTTGCATTGCTTGCTTCTTATTTATCATTAGTTTTATCCTCCTTTTTATATTTATCATTTAAAAGTATAACCTCTTTATGATCTTTTTTAGAAATAATTTGAATTGCAAATCTTCCACTCATTAAAGCGATAGGAAGACCACCAGGCATAATTGTCCATTGTCCTGAGAAAATCAAATTTTTTAAACCACGAATTTTTGTGCTATGGAATAATTGATTTCCCTTTGAGGTGAACGCCCATGGCATATAAGCACCTCGGTATGCATTCGTATATCTTTCATATGTTGTTGGTGTACAAACATCAATAAGTTCTAACTCATTTTTTAGCGAAGAAAAATGATTCTCAATTCTTTCTTTGATTTCGTTTCCTAGTTTATTTTTCTCTTTTTGATAATCTTTATAATTTGTTCTTGTTCTCTTCCAAAAATAGAAATCCTTATCGTTTTGATGGACTAAAACATTTAACAGAACCCTATTATCATCTCCGATAAATGTATCATCAAAAGAATAATCTCTCATTTTAATTGAATTAATAATTGTTCTTCCCACTTTTAGTGGCTTGCAAGGGAATTCGTAAGTTGAAGTGATATCTAGATGTTCTATTTTATTTTTGTCCACTAAAAAGGAAACATATACACAAGAAGGAAGAGGGTATTTCTTTTTCTGGATAAATCTTTTAAATAGGTGATTGTCTTTATGCTTGTTCTCAAGCAAATTCCTTGTCAATTCATATGCATCAACAGCTGAAACATAGTAATCAGCAGTATATTTTTCACCGTTTTTTAATTCGATATTTGTTACTTTGTGATGTTTTGTATTTATATGTTTAACTTCGCTAAGATAATGAATTTTGCCTCCACATCTTAAATATTCTTTCTTCATATTTTCAACAATCGAAAGACTTCCACCTTTTGGAACGCCACCATTTTTAAAAGCAACTGTACCATATGCATAAAGTGCCGAGTAGATGTTACCGTCACCAGGGACGATACGAGAAAATACATATTTCAATATAGGAGATTTGAATTTATCAGCAAATTTCTGTTGTGAAACATGAGATGCGTATACGTATGATGGGAGATATGGAATCATTGTAAAACCAATTTTTATAAAATCTAGAATATTCATGCAAGAGATTGGTTTGAATACAGGAAGAGGCATTTTGTGAAACTTGATAATGTAGTTTTTCATTTTATGTATCAATCTTTTATCTTTGGGTGAAACATTAATGAATTCTTTTTCAAAGCGTTCTAAGTCACACCAAAAGGTGTAAGCTTTTCCTTGATATTCAACGCTTCCAAAATTATCAGGTTGAATTATTTCATCTTGCTTAAAAGCATTCACATCATGCCAAGTTTTATTTATTTCAGTATTTTCTTCTGTTCCTGTTAACCAATGTACGCAGCCATCTATTAAATGATCTTTTCTTATCCAACCAGTGCACAAACCTCCAACAACGGGATTTTTTTCAAATATTTCAGTTTCATAACCATTTTTTTGGCCAAATATTCCTGCACTGAGTCCGGATATGCCTCCACCTATAATTATTATTTTCTTTTGCTTATTGATATCCATATTTCTATTGTTATTATAATTTTATAAAGAAAAAAGTCATTAATTATTTAATTAATAATTTTTTATGTTTTCAATTCAAAAGCAATATTTTAAATAATATATTAATTAAATTTAAGAATTTACCTCTTAAAGCATATAACTACAAAATAAAAATTGTTGCGTTAACTTTGTCACTTAACACACTTAACTCTTAAACTGGGTCGATAAATAAAACCTTGTTATAACAAAAAATTTTGCTATAATCATAAATAACTTTCTTTAGGACCATTAAGGCCTAAGGCGGAAGGAGTTAATTATGAAAAAAGGTATTCATCCAGAAACCCACAAAGTAACAGTTACATGTGTCTCTTGTGGTGCAACATTCGAAACACATTCAACAAATAAGAATCTTAAAGTTGATACTTGTTCAAATTGCCATCCATTCTATACTGGCAAACAAAGATTTGTTTCCACAGATGGACGTGTTGACCGTTTCAATAAAAAATACGGATTCAAAAAATAAGACGAATTATATTAAAACGCTCATATTGAGCGTTTTTATTTCTCAATTTTATGAAAAACAATTCTAAAACAATATTTTCTATAATAATTTCAATTTTTCTTTTAGTTAGTTGCCAAGATAACACTAGCAAAGATACAAGTACGATAAGTTCTATCTCTGAAAATAATAGTGGTACAAGCATTGATCAATCCACAATATCGGATAGCAGCACTGTTTCATCCTCTACAAACGAAGATATAAAAAGTTCTACTATTTCATCAACAAGCGTTGCATCCTTTATAGATGAAAATGGTTATTACGCTAAAGCAGGCGGAACAGGGATAACTCTATTTAATAATTTGCGTTCAATCATTAATAATGGTTTCAAAACCCTTGGTTATAGTGGCCTTGATGATGCTTATCCAATAACAGATGTTAGAGAAGATGGTTGCATAAATGATTATTATTCAAATATAACAAACTGGAAAATTAGCGATTTAAATAATGGAAATTATAAAAAAGAAGGTGATCTTTTTAACAAAGAGCATTCAATTCCTAAGTCATGGTGGGGTAAAACAAAATCTAACCAGGGATGTGATGTTTATATCGTTGTTCCAACAGATGGTTATGTTAATAATAGAAGAAGCAATTTTTGCTTTGGTGAAGTTGATAAAAATAATATCAAATATGCTTCAGCGAACAATTATTGTTTGTTAGGAAAATCTAAACTTTCTTCTTATCCAGGACAAGAAAATGTATTTGAACCAAACGACGAATGGAAAGGCGATTTCGCAAGAATTTACTTTTACGCATTAACTAAATGGAAAAATTCTGAGAATTGGACAGACGGAAATGGTAAATATTTCTTTTCCGGTTCACTTAACAAGAATATGGGGTTAACTGATTATGCAGTAAATTTATTGCTTTCTTGGAATGAACTTGACCCTGTTAGTGAATATGAAAGAAAGAAAAATGATGCCGCTTATACTCTTCAAGGTAATAGAAATCCTTATGTAGACCACCCTGAATATGTTGAAGCAATTTGGCACACTGTTTAAATAAGATTTTATTAGCCAAATATAAATAGTATAATTATTTTATATTTACTCAATTAATTTTAGGAAATCATATGAAAAAGATAATCAAATTAACAACTATTTTATTTTCTATCGCTTTAATGTTAACGGGATGTAACAATTCATCTAGTAGTGATACTATAACAAGCGATTCTTCATCAGAGAATACCTCAACAATTTCGGAATCAAAAGGTATTTTCGACCCAGGAGATTATTATTCGTCCATCGATTCATCATTAACGGGAAATAGCTTAAGAACAGCTTTAAACACTTTAAATAATTCAAAAAGAAGACGTGTTGTTGGTTACGGTGGCCATCGCGATACAGCTAAAATATTTGACCGAGATTGGAAAGGTCAAGATAACGGCAAAATTGTCGGTTTTTACGACAACGCTTTAATTGGTCCATCATGGGATGGCGGCAAAACTTGGAATAGAGAACA
>DNPJ01000072.1 GCA_003501485.1 Bacillota bacterium | reverse complement strand
TAAAAATTGGCTTTTTTATAATTGTTTACATATTTTTTATTTTTGGTATTATCATGTTATGAATTTATTTATCTTTGATTCACTTGAAACAATTGATATTCCCCAATGGCTAATTATAGTTTTGATTATAATAGGCATTATTGTTGCTCTTTGGCTTATTTTATTTTTGATGTGCTTATCGTTTGCAATTGTATTCAAAAAGAAGATAAAAAGCATATCTTCAACTATTAATATGCTTATGTATCAACGTTACGAAATTGTTCAATCTTTAATTGCGATATTAAAAAAACATGATATTGAGATCTCTTTAAGCGATAAAAACTCAATTTCCATGCTTGAAAGAGTTCATGATTTTCAATCACTCCCAAAAAATGATCGCGATAATAGAGTTCTTTCATTTGTTCATTCTTCGCACAACATTTTGTCATTATGTGAATCATCTTCAGATGTCATTAATGATGATGAATATGTAAACAAATTGGTGAATTTCAATGATATCGAAGAAACATATCGACAAAAGAGTGCATTATATAATTCTGATGTTATTGGATATAATTATTGGGTTAATGTAAAACTTGTTAAAAGTTTATTGAGGATTTTTAGATTTAACCCTAAGGATTTAATTGTTTAATTTTTGATAGATAACAAAAAAACTTTGACGCTTTCGCATCAAAGTAATTATCAATTTTGGTGCAGCGAATGAGAATCGAACTCACACGGATTGCTCCATACGCCCCTCAAACGTACGCGTCTACCAGTTCCGCCATCGCTGCATCGATATGCTTAATAACTATACACTCTTGTTTAACTGTTAACAAGACAATTTTTATAAAAGCCAACTTGAAAATGCTAAAGATGCTATACCAAAATATGTTAACAAGCTAACAACGTCAACAATAGTTGTTAAAAGTGGTTGAGCAACAACTGCAGGGTCTTTCTTTATAGCGGCAACACCAATCGGGAGCATGACAGCAACAATTTTAGAAATAAAAGTTGTTAAGAATAATGTTCCCGCAACGATAAATGAAACTTTTAATGCGACTTCTGCAAATTCAAGCGTCCAGCAATTACCATGCCAGATATTCACATTGGTGAAATTAAATATCGCATTATCTCCTTCGACAGCACTTAAGTCTCCAAGTGAGACAATACCTGCATATTGTTCAAACGTAAACCAAATAAAGGCGAACACAGCAACGCATGCACTAATTAGTAAGGCTGACAAAACTTCTTTTCCAAGAATTTTCCAGAAATCTTTTGGTTCGAATTCTTTTGTGGCAAGTCCGCGAATCATAAGAGCGATTGTTTGTCCTCCTGCATTGCCACCTGTATCCATTAACACAGGTATAAAAGCAGCTAAAACAGGAACGATAGCAAGCTTGTCTTGGAAAATTGAAAGAACCATTGATGAAAACGTACCAAGAACTAAAAGAATAACAATCCATGGAACGCATTTTTTGGCCATTTGAAATACTGATGTATCTAAATAAGAATCATCAAGTGGGGCAACGTGTGACAAACTCTGAACATCTTCGTTTGCTTCTTGTTCAATAACATCGACAATATCGTCAACCGTAATTAAACCAACAAGTCGTTGTTCATTATTTAAAACAGCGATTGCGTTTAAGTCGTATCTTTTGATCAAGTTAGCAACTTCTTCTTGGTCTGTGTTTACGTTAACTGTTACAAAGTCGCGATTCATTATTTCTGTAAGCGGAGTATCACCTTTAGCAAAGATTAAGTCATCTAAATCAAGCGTGCCAACGAGATTTCTTTTATTGTCGATAATAAACAATGTATAAATTGTTTCCTTTGCTTTTCCAACTTTTCTAATTTGCGAAATAGCTTCGTCGGCAGTTAATGTAGAAATAAGAACTAGAAATTCAGTGGTCATGATTGATCCAGCTGAATCATCTTTATAATTTAATAATCTATTAATGGTTGCACGTCTTTCTTTGGAGACGTTTTTTAAAACACGAGTGACCAAATTTGCAGGCAAATCTTCAAGATCGTCGACAAGATCGTCGGTGAATTGCTTATCTAAAATAGTAGCGAGTTCTGCGTCGCTCATCACATGAATTAGTTTTTCTTTTGTTTCAGGTGATAGTTCAGTAAAAAAATCCGCTGTATATTCACTTTTAACTACTTTAAAAATAAATACCAATTTTTTTGTATCTTCGATATCGTCACAAGCTTCCGATATGTCAATAGTGGGAACAAGTTCAAAAAGTTGACGAATGCCTTTAATATCGTGATTGTCTATTAAGTCTTCAATTTTTTTTGTTGATATTAATTCGTTTTCCATTACCTTACTCCTTCTTTTATGAGTTTACTAACTTTATTTAAATAAAGAAAGGAAAAATTTTTGTTTCTAAATTTATGTGATAAAATACCAGTGTTGGAGGTTTTACTGATGGAAAAAATATTAGTAGAAACAAGTGCGCGACATGTGCACGTTACACAAGATACATTGGAAGTATTGTTTGGCAAAGGACACACTCTTGAAGTAAGAAAAATGCTTTCTCAACCTGGACAATTTGCTTCAACTGATAAGGTGGAAGTTATTGGATATAACCTTAAAGATCCAAATGGTGTAAGACCATCTGCCAAATTTTCAATTCTTGGGCCAGTTAGAAAAGCAAACCAAGTTGAAGTTTCTTTTACTGACGCAAGAAATCTTGGCCTTGTTGCACCTGTTAGAGAAAGCGGAGATATCGCTGGTTCTGGAAAATGCACTTTGAAAGGTCCTGCTGGCGAAGTTGATCTTGAAGAAGGCGTTATTGTTGCAAAAAGACATATTCATATGACCCCTAAAGATGCGGAAGTTTTTGGCGTAAAAAATGGCGACATTGTAAATGTCAAAGTTGATTCAGGAAAAGGACGCGCTTTAGTATTTGGCGATACTGTTGTTCGCGTAAGTGAAAAATTTGCTTTAGCAATGCATATTGATACCGATGAATGTAATGCTTGCGCAGGAAGCGGAGTCATTTACGGAGAAATCGTGAAATAATCATGAAAACATTTGAATATATTCCTCAAAATGTTTGTTCAAGAAAAATTATTTTTACTATTGACGACAATAACAAAATAATAAGTCTTGAAGTTGTTGGGGGATGCAACGGTAACCTTCAAGGAATTTCAAAGCTCGTAGAAGGAATGGATGTTAACGATGCTATTAAACGTCTGGAAGGAATTAAATGTCGTGGTTCAAGAACCGGTTTAACATCTTGCCCAGATCAAATTGCTAACGCTT
>DNPJ01000073.1 GCA_003501485.1 Bacillota bacterium | reverse complement strand
CCTTGGATTAAATATGACAAAAATCCGCTTGTACCTTATGATCGCGATTTAGCGGCATGGGGAACAGGACAACCATCAATATTAAGTGTTGATAATAAAGGAACAGTCGTTATTTTTTACTCAGTAGGTAATAAAACTGCAACATTTACTGAAGTAAGAGAATATGATTTAAGCGATTTAGCTAATCCAGTTTTAAAAAGAACAAAAAAATTATCAACATACGGTATAGTTGGTGATTTATTAATTAATAATGCTGATTTTGCTTATGATAATGAAAGCAAAAGAATATTAATGATCAAAGGTAGACAGCCATATGGAAAAGATGGTAAATCTCCAAATTTTATCGATGATACATTGGATATTTATGCATTAGATGATAGTCAATCTAATAATAAATTTGACGAAGTGTTTAAAGGAAATAATGCTGGTGATTGGATAAAAATTGGTTCTATAAATCAACAACTAACTACATTTCCAAGAAATCATAACGCTTGTTTTGTAACAGACGAATTCGGCGGCTTAGTTGAAAACGACCGCATTGAAGTGTGCTTTACAAGAAGTGATTATAGTGATTCTATATGGGGTTATTTATCGACATATAGATTATATTCAACTTCAATAGAATTAACTTATAAAAAATAGAGGTAACATTATGAAGGGCAAATATATATTTTTACTTTTTCCACTTTTAATAGGTGGTTGTAATAATTCTTCTATATCCGATGATTCTAGTTCGTCATCCACTCTTCCATCTAAAAATGAAGAATTCACTCCTTTGGAAGGAGAAGTGAGAAAATGGTTTGATCACGGATTAATTGGGGAAGATAGATTTTATAATTATTGCCCTTCAACATTTGTTGAAAATGGCGTAAAGCATATATTTTATTGTTCGAACAAAATGTTTGGAAATATAACCGATTATATTGCTTATAGAAAAGGCGAATATATTAACAAAGAAATGATTTATTCTCCTGAGGATGATATTAAATTTTTGCTTGAACCCACAAAAGGAACATGGGACGCACGTCATACATGTGATCCAAGTGTGATAAAAGGCGAATTTAAATATGACAATGTCAAATATCAGTATTTAATGGCGTATTTAGGCTGTGTTACAAGTGATAATACTCGCAATGAGACAGGGCTTGCGGTGGCTAATTCGCCAGAAGGACCATGGATCAAATGTGACAAAATAAATCCAATTTTAAAAGTAGCTGACGATAACAAACTTTGGGGCAATGGTCAAAGCGAGATAATCAGTGTTGACAAAAAAGGACGTGTAATAATATGCAATTCTTTTTCATCGCCAAATCTTGGTGGAGAACAATGTTGGGAATATGATTTAAGCGATCTTAACAATCCTATTTTGATTCGTGGAAAAGATCACATGAACACAAATGGAACTGCAAATGTCGATAAAGAAGATGGTGAAAAAGTGAATGCAAGTATCACGAATATTGGATTAGCTTATGATGAAGAAAATAAGAAAATAATATTAGCAAAAGGTCGTTCGCCATTTGCTAAAGATGGACAATACCCTAATTTTATTGCTGATCAAATCGATGTTTTTTACCTTGATGATAGCGGTAATGAGAATCCTTTTGATGAATTATTTAAAAGTCAAAGCGAGGCTCGTGATTGGAAGTTTATCGGTACAATTAATGAAAAATTAACCGGTTTTAAAAGGAATCATAATACTGGTTTAGTGCGTGATCCATATGGACGTCTTGTTGAAAAAGATAGAATTGAAGTAGCTTTTACTCGCAGCGATTTATCTGACTCTGATTGGGGATATTTGTCAACTTATCGTATCTATTCGACAGCGTTTAAGCTACCATATTTAAGTAAATAAAATATGGCAAATAACAAATTTGAAAAATTATTGAATAGCAAATACTATCGCTTTGTAAAAACACTTACTTATTTGCTTTTATTAAATATTATATTTTGTTTAACAAGCGTTCTATCTTTGTTTGTTTTATTTTTTCCAGGTTTAGTATGCCTTCATACATTATCAAATAGAATGATGAATGATGAAGATATTAATCCTTTCTTGGATTATTTCAAAGAAATAAAAAAGCAGTGGTCATTTATGTGGCGACTCGAAGTGTTAGGAATGAGTGTTGTTATAATTTATGCTGTACTCGGATATTTCTATGCTTTATATATAACAAATTATCAAAAAGATTGGTTTGTTTTCATACCAATGATATTTCTTGCCGTCTTATTATTGGTTTTACTTGCTATATTGTTCGATTTATTAATGTATAATAATTATATATTCGATGACACTTTTAAGATGATGATTCTTAAAAGCGCTCTTATAGCGAGAAAGAAAATTGGATATACATTCTTAAATCTATTAATTTTTGCCGCTTTCTTTGCTGCTTTGTTCTTCTTTCCGTTTATAATACCATTTATATCATTTGCTTTTTACATTTATATAATTGAACTAATAAATCGCAAGAAATTTATAAAAATTGCTCATGAAGAAAGCGCAAGAAACCTTAGTCACGAAAATTTATTTCTTCCAGTTGTTAAAGAGGGAAAATTTATGAAAAAAATACTAGTTATCGGATCAACAAATATGGATTACACAGTTTATGTTGATGCAATGCCAAAAGATGGCCAAACAATTAATGGTATCAACAGATTTATTCAACCTGGAGGAAAAGGTTCAAACCAAGCCATCGCAATTCTTAAGGCTGGTGGCGATGTTACTTTTTTTGGTGCCATCAACAAAAATGACGCTGATGGAAAAATTATTAAGAAAACATATGATGATCTAAGACTTAAATACATTTTAAAACAAAGTGATAGTGAAACAGGGAATGCAACAATAATTGTTGATAAAAACAGCGAAAATAGAATCATTGTTGTTAAAGGGGCAAATGATGATATATCGCCTAAGGAAATAGACGATGATTTAGTTAAAAATAACGATATAATCGTTCTTCAAAATGAAATTCCATTAGAAACAACAGAATATATTTTGAAGAAATATTATAATCATGAAATCGTTTATAATCCCGCTCCAGCGATTAATTTAGAAGATAAATATTTTAAATATATAACCTATTTTATTGTTAATGAAACAGAATTATCTTTTTATGGTATTGGTAGTACCATTGAAGAAAAAGCAAAATACTTGCTCAAGAAAGGTGTTAAAAATGTTTTAGTAACAATTGGAAAAAATGGTTCATTGCTTTTTAGAGAAACAGGGCAAATTATTGAAGCAAACCCATTTAAAGTCAATAGCGTTGATACAGTTGCAGCGGGTGATACTTATTTAGGATATTTTGTTGCTTCAAAAGCAAAAATGCTCGATGACAAAGAATCAATGAAACTAGCTAGCAAAGCTAGTGCTATTGCGGTAACTAAAAAAGGCGCGATTAATTCTATACCTTATTTAAATGAAGTTGAAAATTATAAATTTAAAGATTAAAGATTTGTAAACATAATTTTATTTAATGAAATAAAATGTTATTTGTAAGATAATATCAATATGAAGAAGAATTTTTTAACAATTTGTAGTGTGCTTATAGCGACCTGTCTTTCATCATGCGCTAGCAACAACGTTCATCACGAATATAATGAATATTTCTTAGAAGTTGATTATAAAACTGATTTCAAAATCCTTCAGTTAAGCGATATTCATTTAAGCATGAAAGATGACTTAGATAAACATTTTAAATTTATGGATTTAACAATTAAGGATGCTAATCCAGATTTAATTGTTGTAACTGGTGATTTATTTACATTCGCCAGCAAAGATACAATGCATAGTTTATTTAATTTCCTTGATTCATATAGTGTTCCATGGACAATCACTTATGGAAATCATGATGAACAAGTGTATTTTTCAATGGAATATATGACAACAACGCTAAATTCGTTTTCAGAATATTGCAAATATATAGATCATCAAGATGATGATGTTTATGGTTCTGCAAATTTCTGTATAAATTTAAAAAAGGACAGTAAGACAAAATATCAATTGTATGTTTTGGATTCTAATCGATATTATTACGGCGATTATTTTGGATATGATTATATCCATCAAGACCAAATCGATTGGTACGAAGGAATGGTCAATTATACAAAAGAGAATAATGGTGGAATAACGATACCATCACTAGCTTTTTTCCATATACCATTCGAAGAATATAAGGTCGCATACGACTTATATGAAAATAATAGCAGCGAGGTTGAACATATATTCGGTGACAATGGTGAAAGTGTCTCATGCCCAAAATATAATAGTGGTCTTTTTGATAAAATGGTTGAACTTGGCTCAACAAAAGGAACCTTCGTTGGACATGACCACAACAACAATTCTGAAATAATTTATAAAGGAATTCATCTAACATATGGTCTTCATTCCACCGATAGAATATATGGTGATTTAGACCGTCTTGGTGGTTTGTTAATAACCATTCACGAAGATGATTCGTTTTCTACTGAAAGAATATTCCATACATATGATGAGGTAAAATAATATGAAAAAGATTAAATTTTACGATATTATCGCTATCATCATCTATATTGTTGGTAAGACATTAATTACATTTAATGCTGGCAATTTATTCTTTAGTGATATATCTAATTATGCAAGTGGATCAATACTCACACTTATTGCAACAATACCGCATTTTATGTTTATGTTTATGATTATAACTTTAGGTTTTTTCTTTATCAGATATAGAAGACTTGAAGATAAATATAGAATGCGTTTTAAGAAATTTTATTTCTTATTATTCATTATTTTTTCCGCAATTGGAGTTGCGACTTCAATTTTAAGTGGAACATTTGTGTATGGATCTTTTTTAGCACCGTACCCATATAATGGAGCAATATTGGTTTGCTTTTTTGTTCATGTTTTAATACTTGTTTTCAGCATTATATCCTATTTAAAAAATAATAAAAAAGTTGATTTTAATAATGAAAAAATGCCATATAAAAAATCTTATATATGGCTATCAATCGTCTTTGTTTTATTTGCATTTGTTGCTTTTTATCGCTTGGGTGCTTGCATTAGCGCATTGATATACACCGATTATAGATATTTTGCTTATACTTTTATATTCTATTTTTCGTGTATTATTCCAATGGTTTTATTAATATTCATTTCGATCTCAAAAATTCATAAATTTGAAAGATTAACAAGTATATTATTTTATTCTATTACCCTTTTAGTTGCTGTTATATGTGCAGTATATGTTATTAGTGAAGGAACAACTAATCCATTGCTCATTTCTCTCATATCGCCAGCAATGCCACTTGAAAGATTGGCGACTCTCCCAATGGAAGTAGTCGTTTTATATGGCATTTCCGTTATTCTTCCATTAGAGAAATTAATCAATTATTTAATATTAATAATTAAATAATATTTTAATTGTTAATTATTTTGATATTTCTCCAGCTTTTTGAAGGGCTATTTTTGTGATAAATGGTCCACATAATTCATATATCATTGTGGATGTTAATATAATAGCTAAAATCATATTTCCGTATGTTACAAGCGTGTTTCCTAACACATTTGTCGCATCGCTAGCTAATAGTGCGTTTCCATCTGCAACAAGGGTTTGGCTAGCAGTGGATGCAAGACCTATTGCAACTCCTGCTTGTGGGAATAAAGTGAATCCTAAATATTTTTGAACAGT
>DNPJ01000065.1 GCA_003501485.1 Bacillota bacterium | reverse complement strand
AGTAGATGATATGTTGCATTTACTTTTTCAATTAACAAGATAAATTTATCACTAACTGAAAATATAGAAGTTTAGTATACTATTTATATAACAATTTTGTTTAACGAAATGTTACAAGCAAATAAAATACTACAGGCGCTTTGTTCAATAATCTTAGACTATTGGGAGGATTTGTGGAAATGAAAAATAACAAAATTTTGTCAATAATAGTACCATCATACAATACCAGTGTCTTTGTAGATGAGTGTGTTCCAACATTTATTAATAAAAAACTATTTGACTTAGTAGACATTTATTTTATAGATGACGGAGCAACCGATAACACTAAAGAGAAACTAGAAACGTATATAAATAGATTCCCTGATTATTTTCATTTTTATCACAAAAATAACGGCGGACATGGATCTGTTATAAATTTTGGTTTAAAAAATTGTGTAAAAACCAAATATTTTAAAGTAATTGATGGCGATGATTATGTTGATAGCGAGGCATTGTACAAGTTAGCTCTTTATTTATCAACTTGTGATGATGATCTGGTTGTTTCAGGCTATTGTGAAAAATATACCAATAAAATAATTGAAATAAAGCCTTTAAACCAAGAACAAGAAATAAAATATCAAGAAAAAACATCATATGGTTTAGACATTCTTTTAAATATGAATATAACCATCCATTCATGTACATTTAAAACTTGCATTTTTGTGGATCACAAAATAATATTGCCAGAAAAAGTATTCTTCGAAGACAATTTATTTATTATCTATCCTGTACCATTTCTTAAATCCGTGTCTTTTGTAAATGATTACATTTATTTCTATAGGTTAGGCAATCCAAATCAAAGCGTTTCTTATAAAGGTAGGACAAAACATTACGATGATTCTATTTTTGTTAGAAAGTTAGCTTTTTCATATTTTGAAAATAATATTCAATTTTTTAGTGACACCGAAAAAAAATTTTTTTTCAAACACATATCTCAAACATTGTCTTGCTATAGAAACACGATTTTGTATTATAAAAATAACAAAATTGCTCGAAAAAAATGCTTAGAAATTTATCAAAATGATTTAAAGTACCCCGATCTTATGTCGGAATTAAAAAAGTCCCGTTTTTATAAATGGCTTTTTAATACACACTTTAATTTTATTGGTATTTTCAGAAGAATTCAAATTAGAGAGCTGAAAAAAAACGAGGATAAATGATATGAAAATTTTAATTACAGGATCTGCTGGTTTCATTGGTTTTTTTCTTTGCAAACGCCTTTTGGAAACATCTGATGTTTTGATTGTTGGTGTCGATAACCTTAATGATTATTACGATGTATCATTGAAAGAAGCAAGATTAAAAAAATTATTAAAATTTGAAAAATTTGAGTTTATTAAAGGTGACATTTCCGACAAGGCGTTTATCGAGAGACTGTTTAATAAGCATCATTTTGATATTGTTGTTAATTTAGCTGCTCAAGCTGGTGTGAGATATTCAATTGACCACCCTGATGTTTATATTGCTTCCAATATAATTGGTTTCTACAATATTCTAGAAGCTATTCGATTTCATCCGGTAAAACATTTTGTATATGCATCATCTTCATCCGTCTATGGTGAAAATAAGAAAATTCCTTTTAGCACAACTGATAAAACTGATAGTCCGGCTAGTTTATATGCTGCAACAAAGAAAACTAATGAAGTTTTATCGTATAGTTATTCTAAACTATATAATATACCAACAACAGGATTAAGGTTCTTTACTGTGTATGGTCCTATGGGCAGACCTGATATGGCATATTTTAGTTTCACTAACAAATTGATCAAAGGCGATACTATTGAAATTTTTAATTATGGTAATTGCAAAAGAGATTTCACTTATGTTGATGATATCGTCGAAGGTATTATACTTGTAATAAACAAAGCTCCAGATAATAAAAGTATGAAAAGCGAATCCCAATTACCACCATATAAGATTTATAACATTGGCAATAGCAAGCCAGAAAAATTATTAGATTTTGTACAAATTTTATCTGAAGAATTGATAAAAGCAGGCGTTTTGCCTACTGATTATAATTTCGAAGCTCATATGGAACTTGTTCCGATGCAAAAAGGAGATATTATAGTTACATATGCTGATGTAAGTGAATTTGAAAGAGATTTTGGTTATAAACCATCTACATGTTTAAGAGATGGTTTAAGAAAATTTTCTGAATGGTATTTGGAATATAAAAAGAATGAAAAAAAGAGTTAGTTCTATAATTTTTACTTTGAAAAATCATACTTTTTTCAAAAAAGTTTTTTATAAAATGACCCAAAAAAAAGATGTTAATATTGATTCTCCAATAGCCCAAAACAATGAAGCGAAACATTTATTTCATTATAAGTATGATTGTATGAGACCTAGAACATTCAATGAGTATCTTGGGTGGATAAAATTTAATTATTCAAACGAATTGTGGGAAAGATGTGCTGATAAGCTTAAAGCAAAAGAGTATTTAGAAAAATTAGGTCTTAAGCAGTATATTCCGAAAACATTAGCAATTTACGATAGTACTGATTGTATTGATTTAACAATGCTTCCTAACAATTTTGTTCTTAAAACCAATCATGATAGTGGTACAGTATTTTTATGTGACAAAAAAACAACAAATTTTGATTACGTTTTTTTAAAATTGAAAGAACCATTGGAAAAAATTTATAACAAAAACGGGGAATGGGTTTATTCAAAAATAAAGCCACAAATTTTTGCAGAAGAATTAATTTCTCCATCATGTAATAATACAGAAGTAATTGATTACAAATTTTTTATTTATAACGGCAAATATGAGTGGGGTTTTACTGCACAAAATAGAAAAAAGGATTGCCGTTTTTGTGTATTCGAAAAAGATTTTGAAATTCAACAAGTAGATTATATATATTTGCGTCCTAATAAAAAGAATTTGCCAACTAAGCCACCTCATTTTGATGAGATGATTAGGATTGCAGAATTGATTGGAAAACATTTTTGGTTCGTCAGAGTTGATTTCTATGACACTAATAACGGACCAAAGATAGGCGAATTAACTTTCTTTTCACAAAGCGGATTAGGACCTTTTACGGATAATAATTTTGATTTTAAATACGGTTGTTTATTTAAGAAAACACCGTTTTATCAACTAATAAAAAAGGAATATTAGTAAAACTGCTTTTATGATTGCTTTGATATATGGACAACTGAATGATGCGATTGTTTTTATGTTAGTTTTTATATTTAACTCTACTTGTACATCGTTTTGTAAAACATTATTTAAAAATTAAATGCAACATTAAAGTTTAAAGGGAAGTAAAATCTAATTGGCAATTAGAAAATGTAGATTTGTGATAGCGGTATTCTATTTTT
>DNPJ01000011.1 GCA_003501485.1 Bacillota bacterium | reverse complement strand
ATAGTATGCTGGGAACCAAATTCTTATTATGGTAAAGAAGATGAGTACCTTTGGGATGAGGATGGTATAGCACATCCTAGAAATAGACCTTATATTTATATTTACCCAAGCTGTTTTAAAAATCCAGAGACTTGCTATACAGTAGCTACTTTTATATATAATGAAAAGGAACCTTGTTATAATTTGACTTATACGGGATTTAGACCATTTGAGCTTTCAGAAAAAGATGCACAAGACTTTTCATATATACTAAAATACTTGTATAAAGTACTTAAATACGAATTAAAAGAGGATGATTAAATATGTAGATACAATGGTTACTTTTAGAGAGATCCCAGATGAGATTTCTCTTTGTATAAGTATTTCTGGATGTCCAGGCCATTGTAAAAATTGTCACTCACCATATTTAGCACAAGATATAGGAGAGATTCTTAACAAAGAGTCTCTCCTTTCTCTTATAAAGCAGAATGCAGGAATTACTTGTGTTGTCTTTATGGGAGGAGATCAGGCTCCTAATAGTATTTCTTGACTTGCTAAATGTGTAAAAGAAGATTACCCAGATTTAAAAGTGGGTTGGTATTCTGGAAAAGAAAATCTTTCTTCAGAAATAGATTTAAATTATTTTGATTATATAAAAATAGGACCATATAAAGAAGAGTTGGGAGGTCTTGATAAACCTACTACTAATCAGCGTTTATATGCCTATAATCCCGCTTATTCAGATTTTACAATAGATAAAAGTTGGAAAGATATAACTTATAAATTTTGAAAAAATGATTAATATATTTATAAAGAAAGGTTGGAAACTTAACCCTAATGAAAAGATAGTAAACTCTATCATTACAAGATGTGAAGCAAATAATGGAGAATGCCCTTGCCATAATCCCGGTTTTTCTAGAGAAGACAGGCTTTGCCCTTGTAAGGAGTATAGAGAAAACGATATTTGTCATTGCACACTTTATATAAAAGATGAGAAATAGTGAATTACAAAAACTTCTTAGCCAGTATCCAGGTGATTATGATGTCTGCTTGGACTCGGCTTATCCTTGGGATACGCAAATAAAACTTGTAGATCCATACTTTTTTATTGATAATGATAATGGCCAAATTGAGTTGTCAGTCTCAGAAAAAGATGAGGTTTCTTTTTGGCATCTAATAAAGGATACTCCAGAAGAAAATAGAATGTGTTTGTGTAAGAAAAATCTTATATCACCTGTAACAGTAGGTATATACACAACTCCTAAGAAAGTATGGCTTGAGTATACAACTCTAAAAGAAATACCATATGAAGAATTTAAATATTGGGCATATTTGCCTGCTATTGACTGTATATAAATTACAGTTATTAAATATTTTACAAAATTTATCTTTAATTATTTTATTATGCGCGTAAAACTTAAGAAACTTAATGATAAGGCAATAATGCCAGATAAGAAGAAACCAGGAGATTTTTGTTATGATGTAGTTGCAACAGAAGAAAAAGAAGTTGCCCCTAACGTATGGCAATATAAGCTTGGTTTTGCTTATGAATTAGATGATAATGATTTTCGTCTTAAGAACTGGAACAAGACAGCTCCGGGGGAAAAGATGAATGTATGTATAAGTTTTCGTCCTAGATCCAGCGTTTGGAAGACAGGAATGGTGCTGAGTAATTCAATAGGCACATTGGATGAATTTTATCGCGGCGAGGTGATGGCTGTATTCTATCATGTAATGCCTAATATGCCGCGTTATAAAGTAGGAGACCGTATAGGACAAATCTATCTTAGTACCGCACTCCCTATGCAATTTGAATGGGTAAACGAAATTAATATGGATACTGAGCGTGGAGAAGGTGGATTTGGAAGCACTGGAAAATAAAATAAATATGGAACAAAGAAATCTTACATTCGAAGAATTTTGTAAACTCCTAAGCGGAGAAGATATTACAAAGAAAGAAAAAGATTATTCTAAAGTAGAAGATTATCTTAATTCTACATACCCAGATATTCAAACTTCTGATGATCACGGATGTAATCTATCTACATTCTGTAATGGAAATCGAGTATTAAATGCTACTGCGTATATTCCTTTTGAAAGACAATTTAATGATGGATATACATATGGAGTAAAAGAAAGACAATTGCTTTGGGTATTGGCTATGCGTTATAGGGATTGCCCAAAGAAGTTAAAGCTTGTTAAAGATCTTTTATATTTGGAATTAAATGACGAAAAGGGAACTGTTTAGAAGTCTTACTAAAGCACAACGAAAGGAGGTTCAGAACCTCCTTAGTAAGGCTTATTATGAAGGTTATTTACTAGGAAAAGAAGACTCTAACGTAGTAAATAAACTTAAATATTAATTTTAGCAGAAAAAGATATGAGGCGATGACGAAAGAAGAATTTAAAAATTATATAATTAGATATGTAAATACAGAAAAAACTATACAAGAACTAAAAAATAAATATGGTGTAGATTTAACAAATTCTAAATTTTCTAATTTTTATAATGAGTATAATTACTTGCTACACAAATTATTATCTTCTTTATTTGGGGAAACGAAAGCTTTTTTAATAGAGGATTATTGTTTTGAACAAACGGATCTTTCTTTTTCTGAATTATGTAAATTATTAAATATAGAATAATATGGAAATAAAACTGACTAACGGCTGTATTTGCGATAATATTAAAATCGATAATAGAGATGCAGATGAGTATAGTTGTGAAGAACTACAAAAAGTTGTATGTCGTTGTATAAATACATTACAAGACCCCAGGGATTTAATAGATATACTAAGAACCTTTTTGTATAGTAATGGAAGCTATAAAGACTTGTATACCTGCGAAGAATGCGGAGATACTGTTAGCCAATATACATATAAATTAAACTAAATAATTATGAAAATCTCTAAATCTAAAACATTTAAAGATGAGTACTGCGCGACTATAGTACAAATAGGAAATATAGAATCTATAGAAGGAAAGGATAGAATAGTTAAAACTATAGTAAATGGTCTTTCTATAGTAATAGGAAAAGCAGATTTCAAAACAGGGGACTATGCTGTTTATTGTGCTAATGAAACTGTAATTAATCCTACTTATCTTAAGCAGAACTCTATGTATGATATTCCTTCTTTAAATGCAGATACTACTAAAAGAGGATATATAAATAAGGCTGGGAGACTCCGACTTATAAAACTTGGTGGTGTACCTTCTTATGGAATGCTTTTACCTGTAACAAGTATAGCAAGGTTTGTTAATGAATCTATAGAAGATGTTACTGATTTTCTTGCTTCTCATGTAGGAGAGGACTTCGATGAGATAAATAAGGAGAGATTTATACAAGTTTATGTTCCTCCTGTAAAAGAAGTACTAGTAAGAACATCTAAAGGAAAGAAGGCAGAAAAGAAACTTAAGCGGTTTAAAACTATTATCGATAATACATTTGCATTCCATTATGATACAGAAGGTCTGCAAAAGCACATGACGGATATAAAGCCGGATGATGAAGTTTATATCTCGGTTAAGATACATGGTTCAAGTTTTATCGCTGCTAATATTCTCACGAATCTTCCAACCCCTTGGTATAAAAGACTCTGGAGAAAATATATACAACATCTCTCTCCTTATATGCAGGATTATGATCTTGTATATGCTTCAAGACACGTTATTAAAAATGAATATATAAATCCAAAACAAAAACCAGGAGGATATTATTCTGATGATATTTGGGGATATTGGGCACAAAAAATCAAAGGTCTTATACCTAAAGATTATGAAGTATATGGAGAAATAGTTGGCTATGGCCCTACAGGAATTCCTATTCAAACAGATTATGATTATGGGTGTCTTCCAAATACAGAAAATCCTTGTAAATTAATGATATATAGAATTACACATAAGGGTAAAGAACTAGATATTCCGGAAGTTATCAGATTTGGAAATCAGTTAAAGGAACAACTTGGAGATTGTATTATGGAGTTCCCTCTTATGTATGTAGGAACACTTAAAGCATTGTATCCAGAAGTTCCTGTAGATAATCATTGGCATGAAAATGTTCTCGAAAAATTGAAAGTAGAAAAAAGATTTCTTATGGAAGAGAATGAACCTTTGTGTAATAATAAAGTACCAAGAGAAGGATTTGTATTAAGAAAAGCTAATGACTCTATTGCAGAAGCTTGGAAACTAAAATGCTTTAATTTCTTGAGTAAAGAAAGTAAACGTATGGATAAAGGTGAAGTGGATTCAGAAATGTTAGAAGGTTATGAAAGTGATATTTAAGGAAGAATATAAGGCTAAGCCTGTTACTAGAACATGTACAAATATGTCTAAGGAAGAAATTATTAAAATTTATGATTTAGATAACCCAGATATAGAGTGGTATAAATTTGTTGAGGATGAATAAAAAACAACTTTTTTTGCTTCCAGCAGAGACTATTTTGGAGATGTGAAATACATATATGCGATATAGGGAGAAACCTTATAAACCTTATTATATAAATGATAAAAATACTTTAAATTTTGTATTAGAGGGGCTTACTCCACACGAAGTCCTAAAAAAAGTAGGATATGGAGATTATCGTTATTTTGATAATTATTTTATATTAAATGACTATCAAAATCTGGTTTCTTACCAAAATCTCGATGACTTTATAAATTATGATGAATTAATAAAGTGGATAGATGATAATCCAGAAATTGTACATAAAGAATGGAATCTTTAATTAAAAATCCAAATGTTCTATATATCTATGATTTTAGAGGAGAGGCGTTTGGTTTAGAAAATATTTGAAAATACTTAGTTATAATTAAGGAGAATAGAGCTTTAACAACAGATCTTCCTGTAAAAGTGATTACTATTTCAGAATGGTTTGAACTCATAGAAAAATGTGAAATCTTACCTTGGATATGTGCATGTATTAATAAAAAATACATACTTAAAGAGCATGTAAAGCTAATGATGAGTACAAATCCTTTACAGTTAAGAAAGAATTACGAGGAAGCTAAAAAACAAGCTTCTACTAATTTTGAATGGATGAATCTTTTTATTCGTATTGGTTGTACAAACCAAATTATAGAAAACCACAAACTCAGAAGATTAGATTTCTCTTCAGCATATAGAGTGTTTACTTATACTAAGAATCCAGAAGAAACTTTCTATAAACTAGGAAGTAGAGAAATCGCATGGTTAAAACGCTATACAGACGAAATGTATTTAAAAGATAAAATGAAATGCAAACAATCTTAGTATTAAAAGGAGTCCCTGGGTCAGGTAAAAGCACTTATGCTAAAACCTGGCTGGGGGAATCTCCAGAAACACGTGTTATCGTAAATAGAGACACAATTAGAACAGAACTTGGTTGTTTTCCTATAGGAAATAATGCACAAGAAAAAGAAGTTTCTAAAAAAGAAATAGAATATATTACCAATGCTATCAAAGAGAATAAAGATGTTTGCATAGATGCGACAAATCTTAATTCAAAAACCCTTGAAAAATGGACTAAATTAGCCTCAAATTTGGGTGTGAAAATAGAATATAAGGAATTTATCATCTCTCTCGATGAGGCCTTAAAAAGGGATAAAATAAGAGAAAAACCAGTAGGTAAAAGAGTACTTTTTAGTTTTTTTGAAAGATATTATCCAGAAGAATTTAAAATCTTTTTTACAGATAAAAGACTTTCGATTAAAAAAGCTGAAAATAGACCCTATAAGAAAGCAATTATTTGCGATTTAGATGGTACACTAGCGCTTCATACAGGGCGTTCCCCTTATGCATATAATGAACTTTCTACCGATGTAATTAATAGTGATTTAAAAAGATT
>DNPJ01000108.1:2671-5089 GCA_003501485.1 Bacillota bacterium | reverse complement strand
GTTTTGTACTGAAGTTAAAGTTCATATCAGTTATTTTGCCTTCAATGGTTTCAATAGTACCATTTTGGGTTTCTAAACTTTTTTGTATATTCTTAATTGATATATCATAGCCATTTACAGTTTGAGATACTTGAGATAATTGTTCAGATGTTTCATCTTGTTTAGAAACTAGATCAGTGATCTTGCCCTCTTGTTTATCGGCTTTTCTTTCAACTTTCAACAATTTATTTTCAATACTACTTCCATACGAATAATCAGTAGAAGTCTCTTTTATTTCCTCGGCAGACAATGTTATTTCATAATTATCATCATCAGTGGGATTGCCACCTAAATAAGTAATCTTTTTACCCATAACATAAGAAACTAAAGAATTCCCCCATATATCTGTATAGGAAATTTTATTTCCTAATTCAATTGATAACTTGTTATCAACATCTTGTGTTCTCATACTAAATGGAATAAAAGAAAAACCATTTACTTGATTGTAAATAGTTGTTCTTACAGAATATCTTCTATCTATTCCACTATCATCTTGTGGATCTAATATATAATTGTTATCTATTCTAAGTTCCACTTTGTTTTCGGGTAATGTTTCTGGATAATAAACATTATCTTCCACATCACCTCTACCCAAAACAACTACATTTATTGGAGAAGTAGATTCTTTTTCAGTAGTTAATTCTAACCAATCTGATATACTATGATTTGTATCATTAAACCATTTGAAATAAAATTTATCATCTTTATCAGTAACAACAAAACTCGCTCCCGCTTGTGCTATTTGACTTATAACTTGTCTATTACTTACTTTACTACCAACATAAGGCTCTTCGTTTAAGGTTAAATTACTATTTGGAAAATCACTATCATCATAAATAATATCACAATTAGTAAATATAGCATTTCTCCATTCTTTTAATGTCATAGGAAAGGTATATTTGCTACTATCATAAACTGATTCTAATTTATATTTGATATCATAACAACTTAATTTTATATTTACTTTTTCTTGAACTGGAGCCACATCATAAATATAAAAAGAACCATGAATTGTTTTAATCCATTGCCCTTTTAGTGAACTATAAGTATTACTATCATTTATCATTTGAATCGTAGCTGTTCCAAGTTCACAAGTACCTAAAATATTTCCATCACTATTTATTGAAGTTTCATATTCAAATGTTTGAATATATTTGCTATCCATATTTTCTATCATGAATTTATATCTCCATATCCCGAAAACTCTATGGTGAATTTATCATATATAATGTTATCTGTGTTATTATCCTTTGGAATTTCATAAATTGATGGATTAGGTTTTTTTGCATAAAACTCTTTTGTTACATAAGAATTTTCGTACTTTTCAAAATAGTAAATATTTATTTTTACTTTTCTCAACAATTTTAATAATGGATATAATTCACTTTGTTTTAATCTCTTTGCAATTGGTAAAGTAGCAGCAGGTACTTCAGCACACCTTACTCTACTAAGATGTCCAGTCATCTTTCCTCTTTCAGCACTTGATTCTAAATCATTTAAAGTAGGAGCATAAGTTCCTCTCTCTAACCATCTCCATGGTATTTCAAAAAAATCCGTGCTATCCGCCGGATTTATAATCTTTATCTTATCCAATTTACTCACACTCCTAATTTACGAATAAAGGCTTGCCAAGTTTTTTCTCTGCAAGCCTTACACCCTTTACTACAGTTTTACTTACTTCAGTATCTCCCATTTTAGCTACAATTGTTAAGTTTTCGATAACAACATCTCCGCTTCCACTTCCTCTATCATCCAATGCTTTATTGAAGGCTTCTACCATAGTATCAAGTGGTGTTTCAATATTTACACCTCTTTTTTGATCTCCTAATATTGCCATAAACTCACTTCTAGGTGGTATTACTGCTCCAGTAGCGAGTCTTGGAAGTTTAAATGTAGGTAATGTACCCAAATTAATTCCTGGCACTTTATTTATTACTCCAATTAATTTATTGATTGCTTTAGCTGGAGTATTAAGTCTGTTTTCGATTAAATTTAATATTCCATTAATAATACCTTTAAATATATTTGCAAAAGAATCACCAGCATTTTTTGCCATCAACTTTGCTGCATCAAGTATACCATAGAAAACATCAGAGGCAGTTCTTTTTATACCATCCCAAATATTTGAAAAAATATTTTTAACATTTTGCCAAGCACCTTTCCAATTTCCTGAAAAGACATTCTTTACAAAATCTATAATTTCATCAAAATTATCTTTTATTTTTTTCATCATAAAATCAGCCCAATCAAGGCCTTTTTGTAATTTACTAACAAAAAAATCATAAATATTTCCTATAGTATCTCCAAACTTTTGATGAATAAAATCACTTTTACTAGAAAGCCAATCAATACCTTTCTGAAAAAAATCTCTTATTTGAT
>DNPJ01000108.1:0-2623 GCA_003501485.1 Bacillota bacterium | reverse complement strand
TCTCTTATTTGATTCCAATACTTAACAATAGTACCCCAAATCAATATGATTGCACCTACAACTATTGCAGGTAAAGAACCTACTGCTATACCTACACCTATTACCGCTACACCGATTCCTTGAAACACTTTACCAAAGTTTTCAAACGTTGGATCTTTTAGATATCCGATTAAACTTTCTATGGTGTATACAATCCCTGCTAGTGCTAAACCAATACCTAGACCTTTTATTGGATCTAAACCTAACGTTTTCAAAGCGATTAATGAGCCAGTTAAACCTGCTATAAAAGCAATAATCAAATCTCCATTATCACTCACCCAACCAGATATCTTATTTAGAATATCAAGCAATTTTTGACTGTATGTTATTTCTCCACTATAGTCTATATTATCTTTAGATGAAGAACCACCGCTACCACTATTATCATTTATTACTTCCAAATTATCGAAGCTTGCCAAACTACCACTTGCTTTCTCTCCACTTTTAGCAGTATCATCAAGTGATTTAGATAATCCTTCCGCTTGATTTTTAGCATCTTCTAAACTTGTACCAAACAAACCAGATATAAATACTGCTAGTGTTCCAGTTACTTTAGATAATGCATTCATTAAACTATTTATAGCAGGTAAACAAGCATTATATATGGGAGCAAATGCAGTCATTAAATTAGCCTTAATTTGATTTAAACTAGAACTAAAACTATCGTTTTGCTTAAGCAATGATATATATCCATTTCTTAATTTAGTTAGACTATTTCTTATCAAATTAAATATTGCCACAGTTCCTATTAGTCTAGTCATTCGTGTTTTTAATTTATCTACTTTTTTTCCTACTCCTTCTAGTCCACCGGTAATACCAGCAAGTTGAGCCTTTGCACCCAAATTATTTTTTATAGACTTTCCAAGTTCATTAGTTTGTCTTTTTGATTCTTCTAATTTACTATTCATGTTTTCTATTTTTTGTGTAAGGTTTTGTGCTTCTACAGAACTATTTGGATTTAATTTGATTTTTCCAATTTTCGATTCAAGTTCGGCCGCCTTTTCATCTAATGAAACCACAGATGTTTTAAGCTCTTCGTTTTCAGCCAAAACACTTTGTATTTCTCTTTCTATTCTGGCAACTTCGTCAGTATTTCCTAAGCCTTGTTGTATTTGCTTTTGACCTTTTTTCTCTTCAACAACTTCTTTATTTCGAGATAATCTTTTGTCGGCCATGTCAAATTGTTTATTAATCTTATTAAGTTCTGTTTCCATTGCTCTTAGACTTGCAGGAGTTTTTTCAGAATTAACTAAAGCATCTAATTTTTTCTTTGTATTTTCAAGTGCTATTTCTTGAGACTTAATACTATCAACTGATTTATTATATCTGTTAATCATATTCTTAGTTTGTTTATCTATTTTTTTAAAGTCAGTATCTATTTTATCAGTATTTAGTCTTGTTTCAATTACCACAGCACCATCACTTTTTGCCATATTGCACCTCCTAACTGTTGTTCAATTGTCTCATAAACTCATCATCCTCTTCATTCTCTTCTTCATAATCTAGATCAAGTATCTTTCTCATTGATATATAAACTTTTTTCTCATCCTTTGTAAGTTTACCTTCATTCTTTCTTTTTCTATAATAAACAAGTTGATTGAACATACAATCTTGACCTATATCTAAAAAAAGATAAACAAAGTTCCACCAATGCAAATATTCAATACTATTTAAATCAATATTGTGAGATTGTCTTATTCCGGTATAAATATAACTATCATCTTTTGAAAATGAATATAATCTTTTAACATTTTCTTCATTATTTTCATTTTCCTCTCCCAAATCAAGAAATTTAATACCTTTTATTATTGCTTGTTCTAAATCTTCTTCTTTAACTTCATCAATATATAATCTTCTGATAAGAATTAAATATTTTTCTTCATCGAAGAGATCATCATCCTCAAAAGCCTCTATTATTTTTATACAATTTCTAAAATCAGAGTTTATTTTTAACACTTTATTATTTACTTTTATTTTCGTAGGAAACTTATCAGTTAGAACATTCATATTCCTACTCCATTACATCATTTTTATTATCTAAATATTTGTCTAGTTTACTTTGTCTAGCATTTTTCACATAAGGTTCTATAAAACTAATTATTGGTAATAAACTTTCAGCATCTTTAGTTCCTTGAGTGAATAATTCAATAGTTTCCTTTCCAAATATTTCAGATAGTTCATTAATCAACTTATCTGTTGTTTCTATCTCTATATCTGTTGCTCTATCAAATGCATCAAAATATTCAGAGGCCTTATCAAAATCTTCAATTGAAATTGAATCTAAGTTTGGTCTTTCAACTTTGTCTAATTTATCAATTTCTTTTACAGCCTTTCCAAAGTCTTTAACTAGACTAGACATCTTTTTCATAATTCTACTATCATTAGGATTGAACTTTAATTCTCCTATTTTGTTTCCACTTTCATCTAATATGTCTTCTTTTATTAATCTATTTTTTATAGTTAATGCCATAATATCTCTCCTTTATATTAAAAAATAGGGAGGCTTAAATTTGCCCCCCTAGTTTGATTTTACTGTGCAGGTGTAAATGCTTTAGTAGTAGGGTTAAATGTACCATATGTTTTG
>DNPJ01000107.1 GCA_003501485.1 Bacillota bacterium | reverse complement strand
GCTAAACGAGAATCATCTTCTTCACCAATTGGCGTTTCAAGCGAAACAGGTTCTTGGTTTATTCGTTGAATTTCTCTAATTTTATCTGGCGTAATAAGTCCATTAAGGCGTTCAGAAATTTCTTCCGCTGTTGGATCGCGTCCAAGCTCTTGGACAAGAGAACGTTGCGCGCGCGTTATTTTATTAATTGTTTCAACCATATGAACTGGAATACGAATTGTTCTAGCCTGGTCAGCAATAGCACGTGTTATTGCTTGTCTAATCCACCAAGTGGCATATGTTGAAAACTTAAAACCTTTAGTGTAATCAAATTTTTCAACTGCCTTGATTAGCCCCATGTTTCCTTCTTGAATTAAATCAAGAAAAGGCATTCCGCGGCCAGCATAACGCTTCGCAATTGAAATTACTAAACGTAAATTAGAATTAATCAGTTGTTGTTTTGCTTCTTCATCGCCTTCAGCTATTCTTTTAGCGAGTTCTGGCTCTTGTTCGGGCTTTAACAAAGGAACTTTTCCTATTTCTTTTAGATAAATTTTAACAGAGTCATTAACCTTTACGTCGCCGGAAACAAGTTTGCTCAAATCATTTAATTCTTGATCTGTTGGAACATCATCTTCCATATCAACCAAATCGTCGTCATCAAGCAAGTTATCATCGCTATCATCATTTTCTGAAAACTCAATGTTTTCAATGCCTTCTCCGTCTTTTTCAGAAATAACATTAATGCCTTTTTCTTTAAAATATTCAATAAGATCTGATACGTCTTTGTCGCTTAAATCTAAATGTTGAATTGAATCAAATATTTCTTCTTGTTCAATTTCATTTCCATTTTGTTTAGCTTTGAGAAATAATTTCTTCTTTATCGATTCTAAATCTTCGATTTCGTCATTGCTTTCATCAATTAAATCATCATCAATGACCTTTTTTGAAACTTTTGTTGCCTTTTTCGGCGCTTTTTCCTTTTTTGGTGTCATTTTTTCTGTCCTCCATTAATTTATTTTGCATCGTTCGTATTAGTTTTATTTATATAATCTTTAAGCAACTTAGCTTTTTCTTGATCGCTTTTTCCTTCAAGAGATTTAAGCAAATTCTTTTTTTCAAAAGTTTTGTTTCTTTCTTCGATAATAATGTTCCGGCATTCATTTAATACTTCATCAAGTTTATCTTTTTCGATTGGAGTTGTATCTAATGAAACTATCTCATTTAATAATTCTTTTTTGTTTTCTGGCTCGAATGAAGATATATAATCCATAATAATGGACGGATTAACTGTATCGCTTTCATCCGCAAATTGGATTAAGTAATTTGCAATTTGTCGATATATTTCATTAATGAAATATTTAATATTTCTTTCATAAAATGATATAGCGTCTTTATTATTCATCATCTGTTCTAAAACAGTTTTTTCAGCAAGTGTAAGACGTCTTAATTCTTTGTTTAATGTTTTCTTGTCGTATGCTCTATTAGAATCAAAATAATCAACAAAATCATCCGTTTTATTGTTATCGCTATTTGTTTTTATGCTCTTGACATATTCTCTAATTGCGTTTGGGTTAAACCTTGTTGCTTCCGCTAATTTATAAAGGCAATCATCGAAATCAAATTTAGATTTAATACTTAAAAGCATGGGCGCAAAATGCGAAACAACTTTTTTTCTATCATCAATGTTATCTAATGGTGAGATATTTTTATAATAATTTAAAGCAAAATCAAACGGGTCGACTAAACTATTAACGTATAACTTTAATTCATCTGATCCGCTATTTTTTAAGATTTCATCAGGGTCTTTTGCTTCTCCAACTTTTGAAACTAATCTATAAGAAAGGTTTGCTTTATCAAACATCGTCATCAAGGACATCATTGCTTGTTGTCCGGCATTATCTCCATCAAGACAAAGTCTAATTTCTACATTGAGTTTTCTTAATAAATCAACATGTGTGTCAGTTAATTTTGTACCCATTAACGCAATACAAGACGAAATTCCAATTGAGTCAAATGCGAGAACATCCATGAAACCTTCAACAATATAAATAAAACCATCATGACGAGCTGTTTGCTTTGCGATATTGTAATTGTAAAGAGTTGATCCTTTTCTAAAAATCTTAGTTTCTGGAGAATTAACGTATTTAGGCGAATCATCGTCAACAAGTCTTCTTGCAGAAAAAGCTACAACTTGTCCATTTGTGTTGAAAATAGGAATGATTAATCTTCCAGCATTTGAATCACTAGTTCCGCTTGTTTTAGCAAGAGCAATTCCGATATCTTCAATATTTTTTAGTGAAAATCCCTTTTGTTGAAGATAGCTAATTGCCTTTTTTCCATCATTTAACGCATATCCAAACCCAAATTTATCAATTTGTTCATTTGAAATTTTTCTTCTGGAAAGATAATCAAGTGCAATATTACCTTCTTCAGTTTCTAAACCATAGCGATAAAACTTTTGAAGTTCATTAATGCAATTATATAAAACTTGTAAATCTGTATTAATCGGTCTTTTAATTTCGTTTTGATGCAAACGAGGGTCGTCAAAGTTGATTATTTCGCATACTTTTTTCACCGCATCCATGAATGGAATTTTTTCGTAATCAGATACAAATGTGAAAACGTCTCCACTGTGATGACACACATAGCAAGTGAATGTTTGCTTTTCGGGATCGATATTCATCGAAGGATCGTGGTCATCATGAAATGGGCAAATTGCGACATATCTACGACCTTTTTTTATCACGTTAATGTATGAAGAAATAACGTCGACTATATCGGCGCGACTTTTTATTTCTTGTATTAATTCGTGATCAAATTTCATGATATTTATTAACTATTTTTTTACTATATAAATACTAATATGCAATTTTATCTAAAAGATACTCTCTTACTTTTTCAATTGGCAACCTAATTTGCTCCATTGTATCTCTATCGCGGATTGTAACTGCGTTATCATTAGCGGTTTCAAAATCAACAGTTATACAATATGGTGTTCCAATAGCATCTTGTCTACGATATCGTTTTCCTATTGATCCGGTTTCATCATAAGTCACTGAGAAATACTTGTTTAGTTTACCTAAAAGTTCTTTAGCTTGTTCGCCTAATTGCTTGCTCAATGGCAAAACAGCTGCTAAATAAGGTGCTAAGCATGGTTTGAAATGCATAACAACACGACTATCCTTTTCCAGTTGTTCAACATCATATGCTTCGCATGCAACCATTAAGAATATTCTTTCAACGCCCATTGAAGGTTCTATACAATATGGAACATATTTTTCATTTGTTTCGGGATCTAAATATTCAAGAGATTCACCGCTTGCAGACATATGACGCTTAAGATCATAATCAGTTCTATCAGCGACTCCAAGTATTTCTCCCCAGCCAAACGGAAATTTATACTCGACATCTGTTGTTGCTTTTGAATAAAAAGCAAGTTCTTCAGGTTCATGGTCGCGATATCTTAAGTTTTCTTGACTAATATTTAAACTTTCAATGAACTTAAGAGCATAATCTTTCCAATAAGCAAACCATTCAAGGTCTGTATTAGGCTTGCAAAAGAATTCCATCTCCATTTGTTCAAATTCACGAACTCTAAATATAAAATTCCCTGGAGTGATTTCGTTTCTAAAACTCTTTCCAATATTGCAAATGCCAAACGGTATTTTTCTTCTCGTTGTTCTTTGAACATTTTTAAAATTAACAAACATTCCCTGGGCGGTTTCTGGTCTTAAATAAACCAAGCTCTCACTTGCTTCTGTAACACCAATATGAGTTCTAAACATCATATTAAATTGTCGAATATCAGTAAAATTAGATTTACCACAAACAGGACATTTAACTTTGTTATCGCGAATAAATTTAATCATTTGTTCACTTGTCATACCGTTAACATCGACTTCAGGATGAGTTGCTTCAATGAGTTCATCAGCGCGATGTCTAGCGTGGCATTCTTTGCAATCTATTAATGGATCTGTAAATGTTGCAACGTGTCCAGTAGCTTTCCAAACGTTAGGATTCATCAATATTGCAGCGTCAATACCAACATTAGTTGGTGATTCACGAACAAATTTCTCCCACCACAATTTTTTAATATTATTTTTTAACTCGACACCGAGAGGTCCAAAGTCCCATGAGTTAGATAAACCTCCATAAATCTCCGAATCTTGGTAAACAAAACCACTTGTTATTAAATGGTTAACTATTTCATCAAATTTCTTTTCCATAAATTACCTCTAAAACAAGCACATAGTTTATTGTTGAAAAGATGCTTTGTCAACCTATTATAAGTGAACTTTATATAGCGTTAAGCATTTTAATTGATTTAAGTTTAATGTTCAACTGCGTTTCTAAAAAAATAGATAAATCATTTATTAACTTTATACATATTTCATCGTCAAAATTATGTGCACAAAACGAATTTATATCACTTTTGAAAATTAATCGTATTGTTTTAAGTTCTATAGATGAATATTTTTTGCCATTTAAGCCATCAAAGCACTCTTGACAGATAAATCCCCCATCAACATAACTAACAGCGGTTATTTGGGTC
>DNPJ01000002.1:19465-21439 GCA_003501485.1 Bacillota bacterium | reverse complement strand
CGAGATTTGTGTGCTTTAATATCACTTCGTTTATATTCTTTAATTAATGAAGTTGCATAACCAGCTTCATTAAGATTACCGTTTTCGTCTAATAATTTTCCAGGAGATAATTTGTTTTGCATATATTTAAATTATCATAAGTATTGGAATAAAAATCTAGCATAAAAAAATGATTCTCGAATTCGTTGAGAATCATTTTTGTTTTTTTATAACTTATTTATTATTACTAGGCCAAAAATCTAGTGCATATATATTTTTAGCGTTGAAGAATTTCCCGAAAATGTATTTGTTTGAACCGGCTTCAGTTGTAACATAAACCTTTCCATCTTTTTCATTATAGTCAAGATCTTCACTCATTGCGGGCCCAATAATATCACGATAATGGTCTTCAACAACATAAACAGGAGCGCCATTTAATGTTTTGCCGCTTTCGTATATTGCATCACTATGATAAACGTAATAATGAGATGAGGCCAATCCGTAAGAAGTTGAAAGAACTATTTCACCGTTTTTATTCATTGCAAAACCTTGCACTTGATCGCGTATTGAATAATATAAAAGTGGTTTTAATCCTTCGCTATCTAGCAAATATTTCCCAACAACAGCGTAATGGGTGCCTTCGTTTTTTGTTTCATAAGGATGATTAGTTTTATAAGCTTTTCCATTATTAAATTCACCAATATAAATATAGCCATCTTGAGTGAATACAAACGACGCTGAACCATCTACTTTATGAAAATGATTTGTTTTATCAAGTTCAATTTCGTTAACATTTTCATCATAAATAGTCGACATTGGAATATCATAAATTCCAGAGTTTTCACCATCACCGTTTGCTAGATATAGTGTGCCATTTTCATTAGCGACTCCACCACAATGACCAGTAAAAGGCTCACCATTTTGCTTTAAAAGAATCGTTTTAACATTGTTATTTGAATCAGTTATATATAAACGAGAAGCGCTTTTATCTGACATATAACCAGCAATAATGATTTTATCTTTTTCCTCATCAACGCTCATACCCTGAGGGATGAAATTATCATCTAAACCTGGGCATTTTGCTACTTCGCTTTCCATATTATAGTATTCATGATAAATGGCAAACTTGGCTAAATTAAGACCGCCAACAAGTGCTCCAAAGGTAGTAACAATACCACCGACAACAATAAGAGGAATGAATATAAGCTTATGTTTCATAATAATCTCCTTTTTCCATACAATAGAGTAGCATTATTAACGTACTTTTTGAATAGATTAAATTTAAAAGCACAAATGCTATCTAACACTTGTGCTCTTTGTTTATTTAGATGTATAAGATATATCTTTTATAATGTACCCTTCTTCTTCGATGACGCTTTTAATTTTGTTTTCATCTAAAGGGATATCCGAATATATCTTTGTTTTATTAAAGAAATGAGAAGATTTAACTTTTTTTATATCGAAATTTCTTCTAATGACATCATTAACATGTGCTTCACAACTACCACATCTCATTCCATCAATTTTGATAACATACAAATAATTCGTCTTCATAATAACTACCTTTTAAAGGGGCCGAAGCCCCCATTTTTTATTTTTTGTATTTCTTGTAATAAGCTTTTAATAATGCGTTTTTCTTTCCTGCACAAGTTGAGCATTCACCAGTTGGTATATGATGAATTTTCTTGTATACGTATATTCCAATCATCGTTCCAAAGAAACCAACAATCAAAACTAATACAAGAATCTCTATCCAAATTGTACTAGGATTTTGAAACATAATTATTTTGTAGCTCCTTTTCTGTTGCGAAGATATTTGTTGTAATGAATAACACCAAATACAGCAACAATAGCAAGAACAACAATACTAGCAGTAACTGGAATTGCCCAGGCAAGTCTAGAACCATCTGTACTAAAGCAAGAAAGAACACTATAAATGATGGCAGAACCAATATATGAGCTAACAAGCCAGAACAATACTGTCCATTTGAATTG
>DNPJ01000002.1:4406-19356 GCA_003501485.1 Bacillota bacterium | reverse complement strand
GCAATAAATGAAATACAACCTTGCCATGAAATGCCAGTACCAGCGATCATTGTCCAAGCTTCTGTAACACCTTCTCCAGTGGCTTCACCAGCTTCAATAGCGGCTTTAATTTCTTCAAGAAGTGTCGGATCTAATGTTATTGTTCCTGAATTAACAGCGGCAACAATGACTGTAGCCAATGTGAAGAATGTAGCAATAACGTTTTCTTTAGCAATTAAACCTGTAATTGCGGCAACCGCAAATACCCAGCCAAATGTTGAAAGTTGTGAACCAAATCCAAGAGGCGTAAATAAAGGTTGAATAAATTGACCTAAACTTGCAAGTATTGATTGAGACATATCTCCATCAAGATACATCCAGTTCCAACCAAAGTTAGTTAAGAACCAAATAACAATTGTTGATGCAAGAATAATTGTAAATGCTTTTTTGACGAAGTGTTTTGCCTTGTCCCAAAGGTGGATCATCAAAGCTTTAAATTGTGGCATGTGATATGCAGGAAGTTCCATAATAAATGGAGCAGCATCGCCTTTAAGAGTTGTATTTCTCATTAAGATAACACAAATAATAGCGGCAACCATACCAACAACATACATAGAATATGTGATTATATCAGGATATTGGAATCCAAATGCACTAACCATACCACCTGCAATAGCAGTCAAAATAGGAAGTTTAGCGCCACATGAGAAGAATGGAATAACACGAATTGTAGCTGTTCTTTCTTTATCATCAGCAAGAGTACGAGTATTAATCATAGCTGGAACAGAGCAACCAAATCCCATGATCATAGGAATAAATGCTCTTCCAGAAAGGCCAAATTTGCGGAACATTCTATCAAGAATAAAGGCGACACGTGCCATATAACCAGTGTCTTCCATAATAGCAAAGAACAAGAATAAGACTAAGATTTGTGGTAAGAACCCTAAGATAGCAAATAATCCGCTTAAGACACCATCACAAATTAAACCACTCACCCATGCTGGTGCATTTATAGCAGCAAGGCCATCACTAGCGAGGCTAGTTAATAAATCGAATGTACCATTAAATAAATTTGCCAATATAACACCAGGAGAATTAATACCGGTATCAGTCCAGAACAATCCTTCATATGGCTTTCCTTCAAAGCATGGTGCAACACCATTTGCTTCAAGAATTCCACCAAGGAAGAATAAATTCTCTGAGAACGTTAAGTGGAATACGACAAACAATATAGCGGCAAAGATAATTAAACCAAACACTTTATGAGTCATGACCTTATCAATGCGGTCAGATTTATTCATTTTGACATTTTTATCTTTTACTTCATTCTCTTTTTCGGCATTGCGATCAATAACATTTCCAAATTCTCTTGAAATATAATTGTATCTGTTATCAGCAATCAAAGCTTCAAAGTCATCACCAAAAGTTTCATCTTTAAATGTCTTTTTAAATTCGTTAACCATTTCAATTAAATCTTCATGATTCTTTGTTTCAAGTTCATCATTTTCAACTAATTTAACAGCGTGGAATAATGGATTATCAACTTTCTTTCCTTTGAATGCAATTTCTACATCCCAAATTAGATGAAGAAGATCTTTATTTTCAATAATTGTGTGACCAACTCTAGGTTTTTTAGCAACCTCATATGCTTTTTCCATTAAATCATCAAGATTTGATTCTTTTAATGCTGAAACTTTAACAACTGGTACACCGAGTTTTTTCTCAAGAACTTTTTCGTCTAACGTATCGCCGTTTTTTTCTAAAACGTCCATCATATTTAAAGCGATAATCATTGGTACATTGATTTCCAATAATTGTGTTGTTAAATATAAGTTACGTTCAAGGTTTGTAGCATCAATAATATTGATGACACAATCAGGTTTTTCATCAAGAATATAGTTACGAGAAATGACTTCTTCGTTTGTATATGGTGACAAAGAGTAAATACCTGGAAGATCAATAATAGAAATTGGTTCTTTTAATTTCTTATAAGTACCATCTTTCTTTTCAACTGTAACACCTGGCCAGTTACCAACATGTGCTGTTGAACCTGTGAGGGAATTAAATAATGTGGTTTTCCCACAGTTTGGGTTACCAGCAAGAGCAAAACGCATCATACTATTTTTTCTCCTCCATCATTTCAAGTGTCACAAGTTTTGCTTCGCTAAGACGAAGTGTTAATTCATATCCTCTGATTGTGACTTCAATAGGATCGCCGAAAGGAGCTTTTTTGCGAAGATATACAACAGCACCAGGTGTAACACCCATGTCGAACAATCTTCTGCGGAGGCGCCCTTCACCTTCAACTTTTTTTATTTGGCCAGTCTCGCCAATTTTGAATTCATCTAGTTTTTTTAGCATAATTCCTACCTTTCTACGCAACTAGAATTTTGCTCGAAATATTTTTATCAAGAGCAAGTCGTGTTTCTTTAACAAGAACAACTACACCATCATTGCCATTAGAAATAACTTCTATTTGACCATTTAAAAGAATACCTAAGCTTTCTAGGTGCTTTTTTGTTTTATCATCGAGTAATACTCTTACAATTTTTAGCATTACTCCTATAGGTGCAAGTGCAAGTGGCATAATTTTCCTCCTCGTTAGTTAGTCTATCCTAACACGCTTTATATAATAAATATCTAGCAATTCATTGTCAACAAAAAGTTAGTAATGACTAACAAAAAGCAAAAATAAAAGGCTGAATTGATTTCAGCCATTTGTTTATTTCATCGTTTCAATATGCTTTTTTAAGGCATTAAATGTTTCATCAGACAAATCGTGTTCAACGCGACAAGCGTCTTTAAGAGCGTTTTCTTCGCTAACACCAATTTTTTCAAAAAACGACGATAAAACTAAATGCCTTTCATAAGTTTTGTTCGCAGCTTCTTCGCCAAGAGATGTTAATTTTATATAACCTTTAGAATCAATTTCAATATATCCGTTTTCACGCAATTTTTTCATAGCAACAGATACGCTTGGTTTAGAAAAATTCATCGATTCAACAATATCAATCGATCTAATTTGACCTTTTTCATTCGTTAAAACAAGAATTTGTTCTAAATAATCTTCGCTTGATTCATAAAGTTTCATATATTAATTTCCTATTTATTAATTTTGAAACCAAAAAATGTGATTAGTCAAGATAATTGAAATCAAATCCAATAACCAACCGATATAACCAGCCCATAAAATCCATGCTGCAGCAAGGATAATTCTAACTGTATCTTTTCTAGTTATTGCATCAAATAAGCGATATAAACCCCAGACAACGTCAACAATTGGTAAACACAAAAGTATTTTTTGAACCCATGTTCTATTATCCATCCAATCTAAGAATTCTTTCATAAATATTTCCTCGATTCTTTTTTATTATAGTCACTTAAAAAAATATAAAAAGAAAATTATTTATTTTGCTAAATTTATGTTATTAATAAAATATAACGCAATTATGTTATAATTCATTTAGTTATGAAAAAAACTATCGCGGAAGTATTATCTGAAAGAAAATATAAAATTCCAAAATTATTTTATTGGAGATTTTTGATTAATTTCATAGCCAACCCTATCCTTCTTCCAAAACATCATTTAAAAACTGAAATAATCGATGATATTGCAGAATGTGATGGACCATGCTTTGTTATATATAACCATCAATCAAGGATGGATTATCTTTATGTAGGTAAATGTTGTCCATTTACACCGCTTAATTATATGGTTGCATATAATGAATTTTTCCGTAGGAAATTCAAATTTATCTTCAAATTAATGAACTGTATTCCAAAGAAAAATTTTGTAATGGATATAGATTCAATGGAAGCTGTATCTTCTATTATTAAACAAAATGGTAAAATTTGTTTTGCTCCTGAAGGCATCACCTCAATTGTCGGACATAACCAACCTATTGTTGCGGGAACAGGAAAATTCTTGAAGCATTTCAATATTCCGGTTTATTTATGCAAGATTAATGGTGCATTTCTTTCTTCAAATAAGACGGTTATTAAAGAAAAAGAAGGGCCTGTCTTTGCTAGGTTTTCATTGTTATTTACAAAAGAAGATTTAGAGAATCAAACCGAACAAGAAATACAAGATCAAGTTGATAAAGCTCTTTGGACTGATGAATACGAATGGAATAAAAAGCAACATTTCTTATATAAATCAAAAGGAAAAATATGCGATCATCTCCACGATTTATGCTACCGCTGTCCTAAATGTGGTACAGAGTTTGAGATGATTGGAAAAGGCAATAAAATTTATTGCGGCCATTGTGGTAATGGCGCTACTCAGGATGATTATTATACATTTCATCCATTCAATGATGACTGCGTTATACCAGAATCTATAAGTAAATGGGCAGATGATGAAAGAAAACAAGTCTATCAAGACATAAAAACAAATCCCGACTATTCATTAGAATTCGGTACAAAACTAGGAGCACTTCCACAATATAAATATCTAGACAAAGGAAAAACTTCAGTTGATGTCGGTTCTGGAAGAGTACTCATCAATCATGATGGATTCCATTTCAATGGAACTAAAAATGGAAAACCATTTATCTTTAAATTAACCTGGCTTGAACTTACTACAGTCTATATGGTCAATGATGTGACATCGTTCTCTTTATATTTTGGAGGGAATTATTATGAATTCACTCCAACTACACCGGTCGCATTTAAAGCGCTTCTTGTTGTAGAAGAAATGCATAGACTACATGTTAATAAATGGAAAAATTTCCCTTGGATGAATTCAATATATGAAAAATGATGGGTAACCCCATCATTTTATTTATCTTTTCTAGGATTAGGTTTAAACAAGGAATATGTGTAAATTCCTTTTTCTTTATCGAGATTTTTTCTAACGAATCCTAGCATTTCTAAGACACCACGATTCTTTAAATCAAATCTTCCTAAATAACATATTATTTCCCGATGCGGGTAAATCATATGTAAATATTTAACTAATGTTAACAATAATTCTTGGTTAATAATACGAGTATCGTATTGATCGATGATATTTTTAGAAATAGTTATGGCTAGTTTTCTAATGTCCACTCCAATTTGACCAATCAAAGCACCTTTTAATGTGACTGCAAAATGTTTTTCACCATCACTATCTAAATCGTCATTGAAAGAATTTTTAATAGTTTCTTTAACATCATCAAGAATGCCATCGCCAAAAATGTGATGTTCATTAGCAATAACTAAGTCATCATCAACGAAATTTCTTATTATTAAATTCTTAGTTGAAAATATTTCCATGATTAATGCATTCCACTAACAACTAACCCTAAACCAATTAATATAGTATAAGTAATCCAAAACAAAAGCATAAGCGCAGTAAAGCAAATTGAAACAATTGATAAAATATAACCAATTTTTCCAAATACTTTAAAAGGATTTTTATCGGCTTTAAGACCTTTTTTAGCAAAACATGACAATGCGATAATATTCAATATAAGACCACCAATGCTACCTACAATATAAAATGACCCAACACCTGTTGCGATAACAGTTAGAATAAAACAAGTTAAAGCGTCTTTATTATAATCGTGGTCATCGACTCGTTCTACATTGGCTTTTTCAGATTTTATATTTTCTTGATTATTATTTGAATCATCATTAATTGTCTTTGATTCTACATCAACAATTCTATTTTCTTCATTTTCCATTTTGATACCTCATTATTTATTTTAATAAATTTTTATATGATGTTGAATAGTATTTTCTAAAATTTTAGTTCTTTAGATATAATTAAATTGACATAAAAAGTATAAAAAGTATAATTACTCTGAAAGGATTAAAAGCATGGAAAACAAAAACGAAAAAATTGCATCAGCTGCAACAGTAGGAAGCAAGGGTCAAATCGTTATTCCTCAAAAAATTAGAGAGTTATTCGATATCAACCCAGGCGATACACTCATCTTTTTAGCGGACAAAAGCAAAGGAATTGCGTTAGTTAAAAATGATGTTGTGATGGATATGTTTATTAATAAGGAAATATAAAAATGAACGATATAATTTTAAAAGTTGATAATATCAACAAACAATATCTTGATTTTTCATTAAAAAATATTTCATTTAATATCAGAAAAGGAACCATTATGGGGTTTGTTGGCAGGAATGGCGCAGGCAAGACAACAACGCTTAAAGCTATTTATCAATTAACAAAACCTGAAAGTGGCAATGTTTATTATTTTGACCAAAACATTAAAGATAATGAAATAGAAATCAAGAATGAAATCGGCTTATTATTTGGAGGAATTGATTATTTCCCAAATAAGAAAGTAAAAACATTAACAAAAGCATCAAAAGGTTTTTATAAAAATTGGGACGAAGATAGTTATAGAAAATGGTTAAAATTCTTTGATATAAACGAAGAAAAACGCATTAGAGAATTATCTAATGGAATGAAAGTTAAATACAATTTAGCTATAGCTTTATCTCATAATGCAAAATTGCTACTTCTTGATGAACCAACAAGTGGGCTCGATCCAGTAAGCAGAGACGAGCTTCTTGATATATTCTATCGTCTTGCAAATACACATGGAGTAAGCATTTTATTCTCAACACATGTTATTTCTGATTTAGACAAGATTGCTGATGATGTCACTTATATTAAAAACGGTGAAATTATTTATACTGGAAATTTATTAGCATTTAAAAAATCATATTGCAAAGTGCAAGGTTTGGTGTCTTTATTAAGCGCTGAACAAAAAGAGCTAATCGGCCATTATCGTTCAAAAAACGATTATTTCGAAGGAACAATTAAAGAAAAAGACAAAGATTATTTTAAAAACTTCGAATTACAAGAAGTAAATCTCGAAGATATCATTCTTCATATTGAAAGAGGTGAAAACAATGAAAAATCTCCTTTATAAAGAATTTCTATTAAACACAACAATGCAAACAGTTGTTTCAATGTTGCTTCCAGTTTTAATCATTATTCCGACATGGCCATCTCTAGTTGCGTTCTTTTATCCACTAGCAGGGATATTTACTATTCTTCCTTTCTCTCTTACAAATCAAGATATGTTGTTTACAGGTCTACTTCCAATTAAGAAGTCAGATATTGTAAAAGGAAAAGTTTATTATTTGATGGCCATTGAATTAATATCCATTTTAGTAGCGGTTCCCGCTGGTATTGTTAGACAATTAGTGCTCACACCACTTATGCCTTTAGAAAGCACATATACTGAATTAGGCATTAATTTTGCTACATTTGGAATTGTATTAATGATTTATGCTTTCTTTAATGCAATATATATTCCATGGTTTTACAAAAAAAGAGACAAACAAATCGCTGCGAATGTTGTCTCCTTTGTTCTAACAAGTATTTTGCTAATGATATTTATGGTCTTTTTTATAATTTGTGAACCAGCTACACTATTTTTAAATGATTTTACTAACATCTATTCCGTTTTAACTCAAATAGGAATACTGCTATTAGGATTAATCATATTCTTTTTATCTGGTTTATTCGCTATTAAAAAAGGCGGAAAGAATTTTTCAAAAATAGATTTATAATTTAATTTCTTTTAAAACATCCAAACTGATCAAATCGATTAAGCGGATGTTTTTTTCATCCATTTCTATAAATGAATGGTGTTCATCTTTAGGAAGAGAAATGCTTCCTGGATTCATAAATATAACACCATCAATTTTTTCTAATCTTGATTTGTGAGTGTGACCTTGCATAAAAATATCAAACGCTTCAACTGGTAAATTATCAAATGACATATGATGACCGTGTGTTAATATAGCTCTTTTTCCAAAGAGTTCTATGCGCATGAGATCCGCAAGTGGAAACTCACTGACCATCTCATCAATCTCGGCATCACAATTCCCTTTAATAGCGAGGATTATATCTTTATGATCATTTAAAATCTTAACTACAGCTTTTGATGAATAATTGATAGGAAGATCGTTTCTAGGACCATTGTAATATAAATCTCCTAATACAATTACTTTTTCAATATTATTTTTATCGACATAATTAAATAATTCACGAGCAAATTTTTCGCTCCCATGAATATCGGAACAAACAATTATTTTCATAAGTATCTCCTTATAATTATTAAAACAAATTTTTAATTAATTTTTAAGTGTTTTTAGGTAAAACAATATTATTGTTTTCCGCTACTTATTTATTTGCGTCCTTTGAAAGTTCGACTTTATAAGTATCAGGATTATTTTTATCAAAGATTTCACTAATCCACATCAAAGTAAGTGAATTATTGTCACCTATATTTGTAATGCTATGAATATAATTTGGCAAAATGTTAATAATCTTTTTTTCGTCAGCGCTTACTATATCGACAATCTTTTTATTGTCTTTAACGCTTTCTTGAATAATTTCACATTTTCCTTTTACAACGTAAAATAATTCTTTTTTATATGTGTGATAATGTCCGCCTTTTGTTATATGCGGATATGACATATTTAAACTTATTTGACCATATTTTTTTGATTTATAAAGTTCTTCAAAAAATCCTCTATCATCACTTGCAAAATTATAAAAGTAACCATCACCACTTAAATAATCTAAAAACGAAATAAACGCTTTTAACTCAAAATCATTATTAATAATGGGAAGGTGATTATCGCTTTCCACTTCTTTTTTAAAATAATAAAGAAGATCCGCTAAAAAGGTGAGAGATATTTTATATGATGGTTCAATATATAAGATTTTTTTGCTACCTATTTTATTTGAACTAATAACATTCATAAATTCATTAACAACATCGATAACATAATTAAAATTAACATATGCATTTTTATCATTTATATGAATATCTAGATTATGAGCAATATTATATGAAAAAGTCGCGAAAACACTGTTATAATTTGGCTTGCACCATTTTCCAAAAACATTCTTTAATCTATATATAAAAACATTTAGTCCACTACTAAAAAGATAATTCTCAGCAAGTAGTTTGCTTTTTCCATAATCGTTATCTAATTCAGCCTGTATAGAAGAAGCCATTATTATAGGCAATTCCAGCCTATTGTTTTCTTTTATTAAATCCACTAAAAACTTCGTAAAATTCGTATTTCCGTCATAAAACTCATCCTTACTTAAAGGACGATTGATTCCCGCTAAATGGATAACAAAGTCAGCATTTTTAATATAGGTAACTAAATCTTTCTTATTCGAATCAATATCGTATTCGAAAACATTATAATTGTTTCTTTTTAAAGTAAGACAAAGATGCTTACCAATAAAACCTTTCGACCCAGTTACAAGAATGTTCATATTAATATTTATGATAGACGACTTTATTTACGATGTTTGTATAACTTTGAATTAATTTTACAATTTTATCTGAAACATTTAAATCAAGATAGTCACTAACTGGTTTTGCACCTTCTTTATTTTTAATAGCCACTTCCACAGCTTGAAGAAGGCTCTTTTCATCTATTCCCGCTAAAACAAAGCATGCTTCGTCAAGAGCTTCAGGTCTTTCGGTAGATGTGCGAATGCATACTGCCGCTATTGGTTTATGTATCGAAGTATAGAAACTACTTTCTTCAGGAAGAGTTCCGCTATCAGAAATAATTGCAAAAGCGTTCATTTGAAGATTGTTATAATCAAAAAATCCTAATGGTTCATGCATTATTACGCGTTTATCTAACTTAAAACCTGTTTTTAATAATTTATTTTTACTTCTTGGATGACATGAATATAAAATTGGCATGTCGTATTTTTCTGCCAAAGCGTTTATGGCGTTAAATAAAGAGAAGAAATTTTTGTCATCGTCAATATTTTCCTCCCTATGAGCACTCAAAAGAATATATTTATTTTTTGTTAGTCCTAATTTATCTAATATATTGCTATTTTCAATTGATTGAATATTTTTAGTTAATACCTCCGCCATAGGGGATCCACTCACAAATATTCTTTCTTTTGGAAGACCGCATTCAATCAAGTATCTTCTAGCGTGCTCGCTATAAGCAATATTAACATCAGAAATAATGTCAACTATTCTTCTATTTGTTTCCTCAGGCAGACATTCATCTTTGCATCTATTGCCTGCTTCCATATGAAAAATAGGAATATGAAGTCTTTTTGCGGGAATTGTCGATAAACAACTATTTGTGTCACCCAAAACTAAAACTGCTTCAGGTTTTGTTTCAATCATTACTTCATATGATTTTGCAATGATGTCTCCTAATGTTTGGCCTAAATTATCTCTTTTAACATCTAAATATATGTCAGGTGAATTAATTCCTAATTCTTCAAAGAAAACTTCATTAAGATTATGGTCATAATTTTGGCCTGTATGCACAAGTAATGTATCAAAATATTGACGACATTTATTGATGACGCTTGAAAGACGAATTATTTCTGGACGAGTGCCAACAATAATCATTAATTTAATTTTTCCGTTATCTAAAAAATGTTTCATAATTTCATCCTATTCGTGTTGTTTAACACTTCCACCAAAAAGTTCTAATTTCTTCAAAAGTTTTTTCATTCCTTCTATATCCAATCTCTTTGTGTTATGAGATGTATAGCTTTCACCAAGATTTAATTTTTTATTTCCTTTCGAAAAATATTTATCATAATTTAAGTCGCGGTTATCCGCTTTAACGCAAAAGAAATTTCCCATATCAACACTTTTTAACATTTCTTCTTGAGTTACAAGTGTTTCAAATAGTTTTTCTCCATGCCTTGTACCAATATAACTAATACCAGTTTTGCTCCCCGTTAATTGTATAATCGCTTGTGCTAATGTATCTATAGTTGCAGCGGGTGCTTTTTGAACAAACAAATCTCCTTGTTCTCCATTTTCAAACGCATACAAAACTAAATCAACTGCATCATCAAGAGTCATCATAAATCTTGTCATATCAGGATTGGTAATTGTAATAGGCTTCCCTTCTTTAATTTGATTTAGAAATAAAGGAATAACACTTCCTCGACTAGCCATGACATTTCCATATCTAGTTAAACATAAAATCGTGTCGTCTTTTAAAAGCTGTCTGCTCCTAGCAATGACATTTTTTTCCATCAAAGCTTTCGATATACCCATCGCGTTAATTGGATATGCAGCTTTATCAGTTGATAAAAATATCGCTTTCTTTACGTGATTATTAATGCAAGCAGTAATAACATTATCACTTCCAATAACGTTTGTTCTTACAGCTTCCATTGGAAAAAATTCACAAGATGGAACTTGTTTAAGAGCGGCAGCAGAAAAAACATAATCAACGCCTTTAAAAGCATCACTTATACTAGAGAGATTTCTAACATCTCCAATATAAAATTTAAGTTTAGAATTATTATATGCTTTACGCATATCGTCTTGTTTTTTCTCATCGCGAGACAAAATTCTTATTTCTTTTATTTCAGTATTAAGGAATCTATCCACTACAGCGTGACCAAAAGATCCTGTTCCACCAGTAATAAGTAAAACTTTGTCTTTTAGAATAGATGTATCTTTTGCGGCATGTTCGAGAAGTATTTCCTTTATGCGCTCTAGTTTTAATTCATCAGCATTTTTTTCATCATTTTCGTATTTAACATAAGTTCTAAGAGGCATGCCAACGATTTTAGAAGCCTCTTCTTGAGTTAATTTGCAGTTTTTGCGTATTTCTTTTAATTCCATACTTAAATTATAGAGTAAATAATATGTATAACAAGCAATATTTGCAGTTTAACAAAAAAATATATTTACACTATAACCAATATAGATGAATGGAAAATGATTATTAAATCCACAGCAATAGAAAAGTGCACCAATAATGATGCACTTACTAAGTTTTTTTGTTATCGCGCTATAAATTTTGTCAAAACTCTATTGACTTATAAAGCTAAAGAAAACTAAAAATTTAGCATATAATTTTATTTTTCATCAGGTGGGAGAAGGTCCCAATCAGGGAATCCTTTAGCGTATCCACTTAAATCTTCTGAAAGAGTTGCTTGTTCTTTCATTTTTTTGACTTCAGTTTCAAATTCTTTACTTAATTCATCATCGAAACCAAATTCTTTTTCAAGATCGTTTGCTTCGTTATTATCAATAACTGGAAAATTATTATCTAAATCTGGCATAAATTACTCCTTTATTATAATTTGTCAGCATCACTAGATTGATTAAATTCAAGGACAGTGTTGTCTGCGATTCGTCTAGCACTTAAAGCCTTATCTAATAAATTAAGTGATTCGTTCTTATTATTTGCAAAATATTTCTTAACTTCGCCTCTTTTATTGGTGTTAAGAGCCAATTCTTTAGTGCCGTTACTAGATTTAACAAGACCGACAATAAATACGATTGCTCCAGCAATGCCACCAACAAGGGCGAGAGCCCACCAGAAACCACCAACCGCAACTTGCAAAACAATTCCAAGAATTATTGAAACAAGAGCAATTGATAAACCGACGAGCCATGTAATTTTACCTTTTTTGATTTCTTCTTGACCATGTGTATCAATAATTGTAGATAAAGTTTTCTTTTCATTTTCGTCATAAGTATTTCTTAATGATGTTTTTAATTCTTCTTCATTGCTACAATCAGTTGTTTTTCCGTCCCATTTGAATGGTTTTGCATTGCATACTTTTCCTGAATCATTAATAACAAAATTAATTTCTTCAGGATAATCATCTTTATATTCATTTAAGAATTGATTATACGCTTCGCCGATATAACCTTTCATAAATGAGAAAGCAGTTTTTCTTGCAGAAATTGGTTCTCTATCATTTGTAATGGAAGATCTAAGACGTTCGACAAAGTCAACGTGTTGTTCAAGTTCGGCGTTAACTAAGTCTTTGGCACTCATAATTTTGTCAGCGGCCTCTTCTGAACCATTATATTTTTTGATTAATTCATTTCTTTCTTCTTCGCGTCTTAATGCAACTTCATCATCTTCGTAATTACTAACAAGTCTAATTAATTGATCATCGATATCATTAACAAGTTTTTCTGTATCAGCTTGTTGATTTTCAATGTCTTCGAAATATGATTTGATGTTCCCGTCTTCAGCGTTTTCAACAACAACGGTAGATAGTCTTGTTACAAAAGGTTCAATTTTATCGTACTCTGGGCATATTTTTTGTAATGCACTGAATTCTTCTGAATAAACAGAGCTTGTTAAATCAGCGACTTCAGCCTTCTTATTGAAGAATTCAAGCCAATAAGCTCTTTGTTCTGAGACGAAATCTGGATTTTCATCCATTAATGTTTTAATCCAGTTATTAATATTATCGCGGCAGATGTTATCTTTATCATCGCCAAAAACGCCGTTAGTGTAAGCGTCAATATAGGCGATAATTGATCTTTTCATTTTATGGCAATCTAACATGCCAAAATATTTATTTAACCAAATGAAACAACTATTTGTGCCTTCTTTGCCAGCAGCAATTCTACCAGCATTAACACGGCGGGTAATAAGCGCAAACAAAAGATATGTTTTTTCTTTATCACGCTTCACCGCTTCTTTAACTGCGCGTTTAGCGAGTGATTTATTATCACTGATCCACGCTGCAAGAGCAACAAGAGCAGGCGCTAGCCAATATTTAGGTGCACTAATCATGAGCTCTTCGGTACATCTAGAAATTGTTGTTTTTGTAATTAAACCCAAATCAGTTGCCTGTAAAATTCCAAGCATGTTCTCACGAACAAGTTTTTGTGTACCAAATTTTTGTTCAAGTTCTTGTCTAATACGAACGATTTCAGTTAAAGCTCGTTGTAATGCAGCGTTAAGTTTTTGGTTTCTAGCCATTTCGACTAATTGAGATTTTAAATATCTAATTTCTTCATTAGCCGCTTTAAGATTTTGCTCGACTCGATCAACGTGTGAATCAACTACTTGAAGATTGCTGTTGATGGTTGATGTTGCTCGATTAATCGCATTATAAACGCCAGATAAATCAATATAATCCATAATTTACTCCTTTTTATTCGATTTGCATTTTGGATTCATATGCTCTTTTCACTTTTTGATAAGCATTATTAAATTTCTCTTTATTATTTTCATCTTTAATACATGAGAATATTTCTCCGATTGGAAGAATAAATTCTTTGTAGATTCTTTGAGTTTTTGTTTTCAAATAGAATGTATTGTTAACAAAAGGTGAATCGGGATTTTTAATAAGGCTACTATAAAGGGAATACCATGTTTTTGGTATTGATGTTCTTTTGCTTATTTCTTTATATGTTTCAGCCATGTTTGGTGTAAACCAATCGATGGTTGAACGTGAAAGGATAAGGCAAGGGGAAAAAGCTTCAACAAATTCACTTAATTCCTTTGGATCATCATATTCAGCAAATTTAGACAATATTTGTTCTTCATATTGCCCAATATTAAGAATTGTCTTGAGAAGCAATTGTTTAAACATTTCTTCTTCTTCAATTTCAAATTCAGCATCCGGAAGTTTTTCTTTAAAGAAAACATCCATTGCATGCGAATTTTTGATTTCAGCGATATACGCTTTGTAATAATTGATAATAAATAGTGCCGCAGCATTATTATTTGTCATTGAAAGAGCGGATTCAGCACAACTTTTAGAAGATTCATAATTGCCTTCTAAAAACAATTTCATTGCTTCGTTTAAAGCAATTTGAGCATTTGGAGAGGCGGTTGAATGTCTTTTTGGAAAAACTACATCAAGTCCACACCAAGGACATTTAGCTCTTCTTGTCTTAAAATTTATCAAAGATGCCGGAATTTCACTTCCACATCCTTGACAATGATATTTTTCACCTTCCATATTATCTAATAGCTAAAAGTTGATTACGATTTTGTAAAATCTTTTCTGCGGTTTTGAGTGCTTTTAAAACTGTTTCTTTATCAGAATCATTTTTAAGCATCATTTTAATCGCTGTAATTTGTTCTTCGAATTCAGTTTCAATTTCTTTTGTTTTATCACTTGATGCTGAAGAACTATATTTAACATCATCATATAATTTCGTAATAGCCGAATTAATTTCCTCGTCTTCGCTATATGATTTAAGATTTGAAACTGTAACAGCAATCG
>DNPJ01000002.1:0-4373 GCA_003501485.1 Bacillota bacterium | reverse complement strand
CAATCGTTCTCCAATCTTTTACGCGTTCTTCTCTGCGCTTTGTATTATCATCAACTCTTGTAAAATGTTTATAAACAATTAGGAATACAGCAACAAAAATCAATAAAAGAATAATGTTGGTTATTAAATCCCAAAGATAATTATCAGTATTTACAATCATTCCAATTAAATTGAAAATTGATGCAACTACTAAATATCCAAAAGTAACAATAAATATTGGGGCAAAAGATGTAACAACATTTTTATTGAAAACTTTTAAAAATGTGACAAGACCACATAATACATAACATCCAGTTACAAAGCCATAGCCAAGCCATACAGTAATATGAATTGAACTAGGATCTTTGCCAAGTTCTGTACCTACAATTGGCCAAAAAACACAATTTAAAATCAAAAAACAAATAACTACTAATAATAAAGGAACGTGACTAGTAATAAATTTTTTCATTGTTTTATTCCTCCTTATTCAACTTTCGCACCACAATCAGGGCAGAATTTAGCGCCAGGTTTAAGTTCGGCACCACATGATGCACATTTTTTAGATACATTTAATGGCTGTCCACAATTAGGGCAGAATTTTGAATTTAGTGAAACTGATTCACCACAATTTGGGCAAGTTAATCCTAATTTATGACCACAGTTAGGGCAGAATTTAGCGCCCTTAATTATTTCGGCACCACAATTAGGACATTTATCTTTTTCTTCATTATTCTTAGGCGCTTCATTCATACTAGCAAATGTATTGTTGGCAACGTTTCCCATGGCACCACCCATGGCACCACCCATACCAAGGCCCATTCCTAAGCCCATTCCGGCTCCCATAAATTGTCCAGGTTGAGCTTCGTTTGCGGCAGCGGTTTTAAGAACATCAAAGCCTTTTTCTTGTTGATATGAATATCCTTCACGTGCACGTTTTCTAGCCATTGCTTCGCTTTCCATATCCATTTGACGAGCTTTGATTTTCATTTCGTTAATCGCTGCTATATCGTCATCAGGTACATTGATTGTCATGAATGAGAAGTTATCAATTTTAATACCATAATCTTGGAAATATGGTGCCATTTGAGCTTTCATTAAATCAGACAATTCTGCATAATGACTTGAAACAGAAAGAATACCAATTTTACGGTCAATCATGAGTTTGCCTAAATTATCAGCAACCCTTTCAATCATTTTTCCTCGTAGGTATGTTTCGAGATCTTCTTTAGTAAATAAGCCTCTATTGCCGTTTACTTTTGTGAAGAATTTGATGACTTCTTTACAGTCTGCACTATCATTATCCAAATGCGCTCCAAATAAACCGGCTGCGCGAACATGGATATTAACTCCTTCAACAGGATCTTCCATTTGAATTGGTGTTTGTGTACCAAATTTTAAATCGTTTAATGTTACAAGATTAATAAAATAAACCGAACAATGAAACGAAGATTCGCCTTTGCTAAACCAATTTTTTAGTTTGTTAATGCCACTAAAAGCACTGTTATTAGATTCATCTAAAGTATAATGACCTGGTAAAAAAGGAATTATTTCACCTTCATTTACAAATAAAGCTACTTGAGATGGAGAAACTAATAATTGAGCATGACAACCAAAATCTTCTTTTTCATGTTTGTAGACAATAATGTCATTTGACCTAGAATCTCGATTATCATACTTGATAATTTCAATATTTATCGACATGTTTTCCTCCTTAGGAATAAAATAAAGCGAAAAAACTCCAAATTTATATTTTCGTTTTTCTTTTATCCCTTTTTATTTATATATTTATTATTTTTCTTTATATTTAAGTTGTCAAGAAATCATTTTTGTAATCCATAAGTTTACTTTCTAATAATGAATAAAACTATTTTGGGTCATTATCATTTGTCTTAACTAATTCATATGGAAAAGTAGAGAAAAGTATCTTCCCTTTATTTACAATCATTATTTCTTCTTTTTCCGCTATTTTAACGATAGCATCAAAATCTTTTTTAAAATCTTTAATATCAATAATTTTCATACAATTCCCCTTTTATTTTAATATGTAAATTGTATTTTAACTTATTTATAAAAAGATATATATTTTTTCTTTACATTTAGTTGTTTTACTAATAAATAGTAAATTGTTTAATTAAACTATAAATATGAAAAATAACTTCAAATTGTATAGGAAAAAAGCAAAGCTTACTCAAAAAGAAATGGCTGATAAACTTAATGTATCAAGACAAAGCTACATAAAATATGAAAGCGGAGAAACTGAGCCATCATTTGAAACATTGAAGCAGATTTCATTAATTCTTAATACATCAATAGATGAACTATTAAACAATTCAAATATAAAAAATTCCACTGCTCGATTTGATAAATTAATTGAAGATATCAAAGCTTTAGTGGAAAATTACAAAGATCAATCTTAGATTTTTCTTCTTAGAACAACGATATAATTTGTTGTCCAAAAATTATCCATAACCATTGAGCAAACTTCCCATTTATCATCTATATATGGTTGAAGTTTGTTTTTTAATTGATATTGTCCAAATGGACAAAATAGTTTAATGGTTTTTTGTTCATATTTAGGCTCGTTAGTCTCGTCTTTCTTTAATGGATAACCACAATGAGGGCAAGTAACCGCTTCAGTAAAAACATCTTTTTCACATTCAGGACATTTTATAAGTGCCATTTATTTAATTCCCCTTTAAGTAAATAATAAAAAATTGATTAAAAAAACGCAACAACTCAAAAAAGATTATAAAAAAATAAGAAATATTCTTTACGAATTTTAAATCGAAACAATCCTTTATAAAATAAAAAAATCCCGATATTCTCGAGATAAATCGTGGCGGAGGATTAGAGATTCGAACTCTAGCTGGGCCGTTGACCCACTATCGGTTTTCAAGACCGACCCCTTCAACCACTTGGGTAATCCTCCATATTGGTGGACCATTAAGGATTTGAACCTCAAACCAATCGGTTATGGGCCGACTGCTCTAACCGTTGAGCTAATGGTCCGGTTAATTTGGTAGCTGAGGAGGGATTTGAACCCCCGACACGCCGGGTATGAACCGACTGCTCTAGCCAACTGAGCTACTCAGCCATCTTTGGTGGAGCTAAAGGGGATCGAACCCTCGACCTCCTGAATGCAAATCAGGCGCTCTCCCAGCTGAGCTATAGCCCCAAAGATAATGGTCGGGATGACAGGATTTGAACCTGCGGCCTTCTGCTCCCAAAGCAGACGCGATACCAAGCTACGCTACATCCCGAGTTTCTGGCGCGCTTGACATGAATCGAACATGCAACCTTCAGATTCGTAGTCTGACACTCTATCCAGTTGAGCTACAAGCGCATTGTCAATAAAAATTGACTTTTAATATCTTATATCAAAGATATTTCATAAACAAGCACAATTTTTTGGAGGTTCCGGTCGGAGTTGAACCGACGCTCATTGAGTTGCAGTCAATTGCCTTGCCACTTGGCTACGGAACCAGCGAATGAAATTATACCATTCTCATATATAAGTGACAAGAAAGGAATAATTTTTTTTCGTTAAAATGTCTCTTAAAGAGTATCTTTAAGCATTTTTCATCTTCTTGCGCTCATTTTTAAGTTTCTTCTTGATGATCTTTTTAACTGCAAAATATATCACAGCGCCAAGAGCAATCAATATTTCAATAACGAATACTATAACTGCCCATATTGGCAACGCGTTTGTACGAACTTTTTCCCACATATCTAAAACAGCTTCATTTTGAGTGCCAAAATCATCCATAACGCATAAATGAGGTAAATCTTTTTCTTCAGGATATTGCGCAGTTAATGTTCTACCAATTGTTGATGGATCGGCGTGAATAATTGCGTCATCAGCATTTGAAATAGAATCTTTGAAGAAATACGATAAATTATATTCAACGTATTCATCTTCGCTTGTTTCACCTATTGCTCCTCTTACATCATAATTCTCATAGACATAATCAAGCATTTCTGGACTACTAACAGCCGATGTATAACCAACGCTATACATATTTTGAATAGCGTTTTCTGGCTTCGACATAAAATCAATAAACTTCAAAGCAATATCTAATTTATTAGATGAAGAAGGAACACAAAACGCATCGAACCAGATATTGCTTCCCTCCTTTGGAATGGAAAAATACAATTCTTTTTCATATGATGATTCAGCTTCTTCAATGGCCCATGTTGCATCACCGCTCCAAGCTAGATTTGCGCCAATCTTAGCTTCAATCATATCAGTTTTGCCAGAATCAACCTCAAATCCGAATGAATTAGCTTTTAATTTAAGCATGTCATCTTTAATAACAGACAATGCTTCATCGTCACATCTATTAAAAATTTCATTTAACTTTTTGTTGAATTCGTCTGATGAAATTTCGTTATTA
>DNPJ01000026.1 GCA_003501485.1 Bacillota bacterium | reverse complement strand
GTTTTGATGGTATTATAGACTTTAATGACCCAAAAACAGGGTTCATTAGAGTTAAGTGTATCGACGGGTCAGTAATTTCTATCTGGTCTGACGAATACGCCTTGCGTTGTAAACACAACTACAAGGTAGTCGGTTTTTCTGACTGGCACGCCAGAAGAACTGGCATTGACTATGACAAATATTTCTTCACATTCAATAGGCCTTTAAGCCTAGAAGAATTTGAAGAATATGTTAAAATAAAATTTAATTACGGAGATAATCTTCGTAAAGAATTTTATTTAACAAAAAATTACGCCACATTTACGGCGTACGTTAAATAAAATAACGTCCTAAGCATGACGTTAAAAGGCTTTTTTAATTATAAAGAAAGGAGAAAAAGATTATGTCAAAAAGCATTTACATAATTTTGTTTAACACTTGTGGTACAGGTGTTGAACAAATGGATGCGAACGTTTATTATAAACGTTCTGACGCAGAACAAGAAGCAAAGTTCTTGCGCTGGAACGAACATAAAAACGTTCGTGTCATAAAAATTGATAGGTCATTAATTAAAGAATAATCTATCAATAGACCGTGGAAGCGCCAACCACGTTAAAAACACTATTTAAAAGAAAACACGCAGAGTGGTACGAGAGTATTAATGCGGCGGTCTTGGTCACAAGCCCAAGCATTCGGTAAGTTATGACTTACGTAAGACATAACAGTTAACTGGCTAAAAGTAATAAAAACATAAAAAGTATGTTTCTATCTATATGTAATTATATTAGATAGAAGGGTAAACATACTGATTATGTTTAAAAAGGAAGGAGGAAAAGAATGTCTAATAAGGACATTAAAATCATTCGTTTCATTATATTAGCACAAGCTGCTAATACATCAGCACATTATGCTGATTATTATGAACGAAAAGATTTTTATAAAGCTAAAGAAAGATTATACAAAAAAGCTTTAGCTTTATTAAAAACTTCCAAACATTCAACAATATCTTATGTTGAAAGGGAAGAGCCAGATCAAAATGGTTACCCTTCAACCATTCGATATTTTGAATGGAAGGAAGACTTCTTAGGAGGAAATAAAACCCAATTTTCTTTCCACAATCCCAGAGAAGCAACTCCAACTAAGGGAGTTAAGTCCATTAAATGGACACACCTCAAGGGAGAAGGTGATATCTTGCTTAAAAAATTAGCAAGATATTACTTTAAAGAAGGAGAATATCCTTTCTTGGATAGAATCCTAAGAAAAATAAAATAACAAGGGAGAATCCCCCTTTATTACAATTAAGATTATTTTTCGAAAGAAAAGCATTGTACATTGGATAAGGTCCTATGTATGATGTAAGGAATAATATTTCTTGTTAATTTTAAACGTGATAAAAGCGTTAGTGGCATCGTATAAGCACAGTATAAAAAAATAAACAATGAGAAGAGGAGTCTTTACCCAGGCTATAAATTCTCGGAAGTATTAGAATATACTTATTAATATAATAAGTAATACTTCAAAAAAATAACCAGACATTAGGCAATAAAGTCTGAAAAAAGTTGCAAGAGAAAGGATATGCTTTCTGAGTATATTAATTAACTCTTTAAAAAATTCGAGCCTCTTTATAGAGAGTGTTGTAGTCATAGCAACTGCTTAAAGAGGAAAGGTTTTTTATTTTAACCTAAATGGAACATTATAATCCAACATACAGATTTATATTCTTTCTGTCAATGTTGGAAGAAAGGAGGTGAATACTATGACACACATATTCACATAAAAAATGTCCTGAGTAAGACGTTAAACTGCTCCGTCGACTGAGCGACATTAAATAGCTATTAGGCTCAGTGCGTCCAACTCTTTCGAGTTGGGGTGGTGATTAAAATCATCATAGGTTTAACGTAATCCTTGAAACTCAAAACGTAAAATCTTGTGAAATAAATAAAACCACACAAGCGATGGAGATAACATCAAGAATCGGTTACAGGGGGTAACATTATGGAAAAAACATTATTAACACAATTATTTCAATTAAAACATTTGAAAAAATGGAAATTAGTTGAAATAGAAATGGATGTAAATATTCAAAAAGATAATGGAGAAGTCCTTTTTATCTTTTTAGGATATTATAATTATGTCCTAACAACAATGCATATGTGGAAAGGAAAAGTCGATTCTTTCTCAATGAATGGTTTATTAATTGGACCTGCCATTGAAGCCGACTACAAAGACGGCAAAGAATTCGATTTTGAAGAAGTCGATAGTAACGATGTCACTATTTTCGACGAAAGATCAGAAGAACAACCAGCACCAAGCTGGAAAGTTTTTCAAAAAGATTGGGAGGCGGAATTTCCTCCAATTAAAGAGATATCAAATTTCTTTAATTCTATAATCAAAAAAAGATATGAACAAATCATTAAAAAAACAACAAAATTAAATAAATTTTGTGAAAAATTCACAAAATTAAATTTATTAAAATATTGTGAACTTGGAGTTCACGATTATGACGGTGAATTATCATTAACCGCCACAATTAGAAGTGATAATCTCCGAGATGAATTATTCGAAATTACATTAACCGACGAGCACAGCCAATATAGTTATGAAGGGAATAGATATTCCTTTAGGATAGATTTTTCTGTTGAAGAATATGAATATTTCTATTTCTCAGAAACAGAAATAGAAATTGCTCAGATGCCAGTGATATTAAATTTTATAGAAGAGTTAAGACAAAAAACTCTTCATTTATGGAATGAAGAAGAATGTAATGGTTATCAAAAACCAGAAGAAACATCACCAGAAAATATAAAAGAAATTATTTCTCAATTACAAAAAATTCTTGAAGAATAATTTCACGTCCTGAGCAAGACGTTAAAAGGCTTACTAATATTAAATGCTTAGTAAACATTTGACTAGTATAAAAAGATATAACTAGACAGTGAAGTCTATAAAACTCGGAGGAACAAAATATGAAAAACATTATTTTAATCGAAGCTTTGGTTAAAGCTTTATTAGCAACCAAAGAAGTCTCAATTGAAGAAACCGATTGGGACTCATGTCGCAACGAAGAGACGAGAGATATTTATAATGTCAAATTCGGCAATATGAATATTAAAAGTCAAAAGAAAAATTCTTATGTTCTTACAACAGATTTATATCCTGTTGAAATCGAACTTGGATATGATGAAGAAGGAAAAGCTACTTCGTTCAATCTTTTTGTAGGAGTCAATTACAAGTTCACTCCAATGATTTGCATTGATGATATTCAAAGATTTGAAAATAATATCAATGTAATTGAATATATTGGACGAGTCTTTTGTTATAGATTCGATCCATTAATTATTGGAGATTTCCAGATCCATCTCCAAAATTACAAAAAAGGTATTCTCACAATAGGAAGATTATGTCCTATATGTGAGGAATATCACACTGTTGATATCAACAAAGATCAATTTGAGAATTGGCTCAGATGGTATTTTGCAGAACCAGGATATGAACATATCCAAGATGCTCTGCCTGAGTTATCAGCAAAAGAAAGGGAACTGTTCATCACAGGCATTGATGATGAATGCTTCCAATCAATGAATGATAGTTTTGATGAAGAATAAGGAGGTGAATAACAATGATGAATTTCATATTATTCTTAGATAAAATAAAATTTATTCACGTTAAAACTTTTTGTTTTAATGATGAATACACTACTGTCTTTGAAAGTGAAAAACTTCCAGGACTAAGAATATTTATCAAAGAAGATAGAAACTTTATTCAAGTTTCATCTGAATATAAAAGTCACAGACTTCTTAGTACATACTTTAAAAATGTGCAAGAATACGAAGATGAATCTTTATATGAAGATTATGCTTCATTTATTAATGATTCATTAAAGAAAATTAATTTATTGATGAAATATCAAGAGATTAATTAATTTCTTGATGGCTTCTATGAAAATAGAAGTCATTTGGAAGCTAATTAAGCTTCAAGTTCTTTGTATAAGAAGGGATATATCACTTGCCACTGCGGCACAATAAGTCGGTATATAAGATATTATACAATAAGGAACAGAAAGGAGTTACATATGAATAACTCAAGAACATTAGGTGAAAACACCAACACAAAGGGCTTAAGAGTCCCTGAACCTAAAAAGGTTTACAATCTCTTTAAATTAACAGAAGAGGAAGTTGAAGCATTAAGAAATGATGCTGGCTTCATCAAATTACATTCCAAGATGAATCGTCTTGGAACAGTTGATATTGAGCGTATTACGCGTCAATGCATTATGAGAGTGAGAAAGCAAATTGCTCTCAAAAACAAAACTGCTAGAAAGGTAGGTGCGTAATTATGACAGAATTTCACGCTGTCGTAACATACGATGCACACTCTATCAATAGATGGAGCTGTGAAGTCTTTTTTAAAAACGAACAAGATGCTCAAAAATGGTGGAACTTTAACACCAATAAAAAAAGATACAAAAGCGTTGACAAAGTTGTCATCGTAATGTATCATAATGATGAAGCAGTAGATTTCTGGAGAAGTTATAAAAATCCAGAAATCGTTCCTGCTAAGATTTAAAGGAGGGGAAAACAATGATTATAATTAATCGAGTTGTAAAATACACAATTCCATTATATGGTAATAATCATTATCATCCATATGGTAAAATAGAAATTACCAATGGTAAAATTACAAAAATTGTTAATTTTAATAATTGGAGTTTCACTTTTAATAGAAAGCGATACAATATAACAAACAAAGGAAGTTTATATCGTCCTTGTTTAATTATTGTAGAATAATTAAAAGGCTTACTAACATTAAATGCTTAGCAAACATTTAATTAGTATAAAAAGATATAGCTGGACAGAGAAGTCGGTAAAACTCGGAGGAAAATATTATGACTAAAAACAAAATTAACAAATTAGGCTTTGACGATGCTGTCAAAGAAATGGAAGAAGAAGGTTATTCTATTACTTCGTATGATAGCCTTAAAGATTTTGCAATAGACAAAATTAATGATGATAATTTGTTTGTTGCAATACATATCTTAAAAGCTATTAATGAAGAACAATCTGATTATTATTGTTATGATTATAGCATGGGGGCATTAGAAACTCCTCGTGCTTTATCAACTATAGACGATTTAATCGACATTTTATAAGGAGGGAAGAAAAATGATTAAACCAAGAAATATAATATTAGCAATGTTTTTTAAATTCAAAGGAGATAATGCCAGAATT
>DNPJ01000062.1 GCA_003501485.1 Bacillota bacterium | reverse complement strand
CCCAAACAGGGTATCCTTTATTGCCGGAATTTAGCTTTTGGTACTCGGCTTCAAATTTTTGGTGAACCTTTTTAGAATTTTCTGTAGCAACAAGCAATTTTGGCAAAAATATTTTTTTCAATAATTCCACATCGTTTTTTTGATATTTTGAACTACCAATAGATTCTAGATGTTTATTTATCTCTTTTATATATGCTTTTCTTGTTAAAGCAGACGGAACTTTTTCAAAAATGTGATAAAGTAACCACACTTCAAATGCTTCATTAGAATATGCTATATTAATATTATTGTCTTTTGCTAGTTTTAGTGCAAAAATCAAATGATTTTCTTCCAATGAATTATCAATGTCAAACACACACCAAATTTGATTATACTTAGACCTGTCAAGATTTATCGCATAATTGACAAGCTTATCACATTCAGCATTTAATGATTTCACTTCTATTTTGTACATAGAAGAGTAACCAGTGGAAATAGCTTCAAAGTAATTTTTTTCTGTTCTGCCATTGGTTAAAATTAAAATTGTATCTCTTTGCTTTCTAATCTTTTGAGGCCTTTTCATTCTACACCCCCTTTAAGTTAGGGATTGCAGAGTAAAAACCAGCAAGATATTTTTTGCTAAATAGGTCTGTTTTTCTGACATCGTTAAAGTCTGATAATGAATAAAGTTCAGTTGCGCCAACTTTATTTTTTGATGCAAAATATATTTGATCTCTTCTTAAACCATCGTCCATAAGCAAAACATTATGCACAGTTGATATAAGTTGAGCATTCTTTATGTTCTTATTTATAGAGTTGAAAGATTTTAATATATAATCGACAACCAAAAAATTTAATTTACTATCTATTTCATCGATTACTATTACGCCACCTTTGTCTAAAGTTTTTAATATTAAACCTAATATAGACATCAATCTATATGTGCCATCAGAGTGAAAACCATAATCACGTTCTAAATATACATCTTTTTCGCCGACAACATTGTCATCTTTATCATATACATTAAATTTTGTTTTTAAATCAAGTGTTAATAATTCTTTTTCAAAAGAGAATATTTGTGGTGGATGCTTTCCTTTCATTATAAATGGAGCATTATCTTCACCTAATTTTTCTTGAACGACGCTAAAATCTTCAATTCCTATATCGGCTTGCTTTAAAAATTCTAATGCTAATTTTGCATATTTACCATCTTCTTCTTGATATATCCTATATTTGTTCATTGTCCCTTCGGTAACTATAAACAAATTTGGTTCACTAAACCAGTTGAACACATTTTTAAGATCAACTACTGTATCTTTATCAAGTGCTAAGAAGGGAGTGTTGGCAAAAGATATGAATAGGCTTTGTGGAGATATTGTGTCGATTGAAGATGATTTATTTGGCGTTTGTAAATCTATGCCCATCAAATTACGACTAAATATATTAACAAGTCTACCATTTGTTCTTCTTTTTAAAAACTCATTTACTATCTGCTTTTGTTTTATTTCAAAACCATAATCGTAAAAGATGTCATTTGCAACTATTTCTATTTCAAACAATGTGGATTCATCCTTTGATGTGTTCATAAAGGCAAATGGAGTATTGTTTTGCACTAAAGGATTTAATGGGTTTGAAGAAGTGAGTATTACATTTTTCATGTATTCTAGTGCTTTTACCAAGTTGGATTTGCCACTAGCATTAGCACCAAAAAGTATTGCAGATTTCAATAATTCATTTTCATTTTTTGGAAAAAGTTTTTCGTTGCATAAGAAAGTGTTCAATTCAGCATATTCTTTATTAGTGGATGCTTGCATAGAAAAGATTGTTTCATTATAAAATGATCTAAAATTTTTAACCTTAAAATTAACTATATTGTTCATATAACCCCTCTCCCTGTGATTTCAGTTTTATTATAACATAACAATTGAATTTGTCAATATATTATATGTCAATTTTGCAAAAAAAATGCAAAAATGTAAAATAACAATTAAATTTTTTAAACATGAAATTATCAATTTAGAGTATTTATTTGACCTTTAATCATATAATTATTAATTTTTTGGCATAAAAAACCCTCAATAATCCACTGTGAAATTGTCGTTATTGAGGGGATATGGAGCTTATGACGGGGCTCGAACCCGTGACCTCAGCCTTACCAAGGTCGGGTTCTAGCAAAATAGAGTGTGTGCTCTATACATCAAAACATCAGTAAAATAAAGGGTTTTAGGGATACAAAAAAATATTTGCTGTCTTTTGATTGGTAAAAATGACAGCAATTGACAGCAAATGTGCACTTTTTAGTAAATTTATGTGGTCTAAATCTATATGAAACTGCCTAAAACTCTTGTGAACTTTTAAGGTTGAAAGGGTTTTATGTCGATTATGGACTATTTATTTTGTGAAAAAATTGCTCAAATAAAGGATATAAATTTTTTTAATTAATGTATTTGCATTTTTTTTGTTTACGATTAGTTTTATGTTATAATTAAACTGTAATTATTGTTATTTTAAAAAAGGATAAGGAGGTTGAGATGCAATTAAGTTTATTTGAAGATGAGTGTATTTCTAATTATGAGGAAATACTGTTAAGTTTACAAGAATGCTACTTTAATAAAATAGTGAGTGGTTGTAAGAAAAATGAATATAGATTTAACTTTGTTAAAACAAAAGCTAAAGCATATATTTATATTCCCAAAAACAAGCAACAAGTAGTTGGGATTTTGTATTTAGGAATTCCATATTGGAAAGATGCAAAATCATCTGCAAAAATTTATTCTGATATTGGAGACGGTGAGTATCAAGTGATGTATGACTGGGTAAAAAACAAAAATGGTTGTTATATTATTCCTATAGAAAAATGTGTAAAATTTGAAAAACCAATTTCAAAGGATATTCTAAAAACTATTCCAGATTTTATTGCACCTCAAACATATTTATTATTGAAAAATAGGAGTGTTTTAAAAAATGTTTTGCATAATCATGAATTGACAGAGGTGAATAGTTATGTTAAATAAGAGTGAAATTTATTTTAGTATGGGTGGATTACCGCAATATTTTAATTCCGTTGCAGAAATGTTTAAATATAAAATAAATAATAAAACAAAATTGATTATATTAAATACATCTTCGCAACCGAATAGTATCCCACATCTTGGGACTTTAACAACATTGATGTCGGTTTTTGCGTTGGGAGCAGAATTAAAAAAGCATTATAAATTAGATGTGTTAGTGCAATTTGATGAAATTGAATGTAGCCCTAGAGAATTTATTGAAAAAGATGGTTATAAATATGTAAAGTCAATAAGCGATATCGTTGAAAATTCTAACGAATCAATTGCCGATCATAACATGAAGTTTTATTTTGAAATATTAAATTTTCTAAAAGATGTTACAGGTATTAATTATGAAATAAGAACATATGATGAATTTCAAAAAAATTTAAGTGTCCGAAAATCGTTATTACAAGTTGTAAATAACAAAGACTTTTTTGTAAATTTATTCAACCCAAGAGATGGTAAATTACATATAAGAACAAAATGTCCAGTATGTTCTGCTATTGATAAAAGTATGCATAAAACACAAATCGTTTCGGTAATCGAAAACAGATTTATCATTAATAGTTTTTGCTATGAACATGGAAGTTATGAAATAACTGTAGATAAAAATCCAAACAACTTTGTAGAAATGAATACTCAGCTTAGGGATTTATTGAAAGGATATTTGATTTCTGAAGATTCAGAAGAAGTATTAACTGCCATGATAGATGGGGGTGATTGGGGTGGAACTTGGGCTATGAGAATTCATGCTGAAGGGATGGCTCAATTGGGAAAAAGGTTACCAATAAGATTATTTACTCCTTTAATTCTTGATCGCTCAGGAGGAAAACTATCAAAGTCCCATTATTTAAATGGGAAAAAGTATTCATATGTTAAGGACTACTTTAATGATTATTGCCAATTTGTTGAGCACTATGGAGTTAACGGACTAAATAAATTGTTTAAAGAAGTCGAGATGTGGGTAAAAGAACCAAAAAGATTTTTTAGAAACTATTCTATAGACTATATTGAAATGATAATGGAGGAGTAAATTGAAATGAAAACTGTTAGCATAATCAAAGAAAAGTTAAAAAATGAAAAGCGTGTCATAATGACACCAGATCAGGTTCACGAATTAGTATCATTGGGATATTCTGTTTTGGTTGAGTATGGGGCTGGAATCGGGTGCAACTATACTGATAAAGAATATGAAAAAAACGGAGCAAAATTAGTAGATACTGATGAAGCATGGTTATCTGCCGACATTATATTAAAGTATAAAGCACCAACTGTTGAAGAATATAAATATTTTAGAAAGGGATTAAACATATGTGCTCTATTTCACGCTGAAAGTAACAAAAACTTAGTAGAAGAAATGTGCAAAAGTGGACTTAATGCATACACCTTTGAATTTTTAAAAACCGAGGATGATATTTTTCCTATGGCAAAATCAGGAGGTGAAATTGCTGGAAAATTTTCGATCATTATGGGAACTTACTTATTACAAAAACAATTTGGTGGTAGTGGTAAGTTTTTGGTACAGACTCGTGGTGTGAAACCATGTACTGTTGGGGTTATTGGGTATGGAAATGTTGGTGCGGCTGCTATAAAACTGGCAAGCGATTTAGGTGCTAGAGTAATTTGTTTTGGAAGAAATGTTGCCAAAATGAATAAACTATCAATTTCTTATAACAACAATGTGTCGTTTGTGGAAAGTACTCAAGATAATTTTAAAAAGTATTTACCAATGATAGATTTGTTAATAGGTTCTATTTTAATATCTACATATGACACCCCACCTTTGATAGAAAAAGATGTAATTAGTTTAATGAAAAAAGGTTCAGTAGTAATTGATGTTACTTGTGGATATGGTAAAGGATATTTGCCCTTTATTGATAGGTATACAACTTTAGAAAATCCTTACTATGAAAAGGATGGTTTAATATTTTCAAAAATAGATAACTTACCTTCGGCATATCCAGTTACTACGGTTGAAGCATACACAAGTAATGGCTTTCCTTATATAATAGACATTTTGAGTTATATTTCTGGAGATAAGACAAAAGAAAAATTTGTGAGAACTTCAAAAATAATAGAAGATGGTAAGATAATTCATCCAGTAATTAAACAGCACATGGAGTTTTATGGAAATTGATTACGATGTTCGTGCAACCCTAGAAGAAAATTTAGATAATGATATTCCGTGTATATTGGAATTATTTAAGGGAAAAGACATTTCACAATTAAGTATCGCAGAAATTCCTTCAAACAAAGACAGAAATATATCTTTGTGTAAATATTTTAATAAAGTTGAAATGTATGATATCAATCAGCAAGTTATTCAAAATCTGAAAAACACTTATCAAATTAATAATTTAAAATTTGATATTTGTGATTTTACAAATGTTTCTAACATAAATGTTGATTGCTTAATAAGTATGCGACAGTCTTTACAAATGTTTGATCTAGGAATGCTCAGGAATTTCTTTAAAAGTCTAAAGCAAAATAATAATATTAAATATTTGGTGTTTGATCTGTATAATTTCAACTCAAAAGATATGTCATAAGCACCTTCTTATTTAACTAACTCTTGCGTGGTGAAATCGAGAGTTGATAATGTAATCTATTTAAGGGAAACTAGTTTTAAAGTAATAAAAAATAAAGTATATTTGTGTCATAGATACTTTCAAGAAGGTAATTTATGCTTTAAACACAACATTTATATGTTTAATCATAATGTAAAAGACATAATCAATTTATTGAAAGAATATGGTTTTAAATTTACTATATATAATAAAAATTTCGATAAACAATTTCAAAGTGAATATCAAATATTTTTTGTAGAGGTGCTATGATAATTTCCAAAGAAGATGTTATGTATATAAGATTATACAAGCAAGGATTAATTAAGAAGTTTTCTTCTTTTAACGAGTTGATTAATCGCTTAGAGATTCAAGCGCAAAGCGAAAAAGATATGTTGTTCAATGTAAATGCTAGATTATGTTTCCCTGTAACTTTTAATGAAATATATCTGAAGTCCATACGTAATTGGTATGTTCGTAACACTCTATTTTTAGTAAATAAGAGTAAATATTCGCAAATTGTTTATGTGAACAATGTGATAGACAATTGGTTTAACAAAAAGTATCTAAAAGATGATCTAAGCTTAAATGATTTTAATGATATCAAAAAGATATGTTTAAGACATGAACAAATTAGTGTAGATAAACTTTTATCTTTTGAGGTTAACAATAGTTTCATTAAAAACTGGGGTGGAATTTTTATTGAATTAACCAAACAAGGGCTTGTTTATAGTAAACAAAGAAGTTCCATTGTTTTTAATTATAGAAAAATAAATAAAAATCTCTCAATGCTAAAGGTTATGGAAGATT
>DNPJ01000089.1:7800-10029 GCA_003501485.1 Bacillota bacterium | reverse complement strand
TCCCAAGCATATTTATAAACTGTTTTATGATTTATTTCTTTGCTGACACGATATAAAGGAGGCATCGCAACAAATAATTTACCTTTTTGAATCAATGGTTTCATGTAATTATAGAAAAATGTGATAAGAAGGGTTTGAATATGCGCGCCATCTGTATCAGCATCCGTCATAATAATTACTTTTCCATAATGAGAATTATCAGGATTAAAATTTTCTCCTATTCCAGCACCAATAGTATTGATGATTGTAGCAAATTCTTCATTTTTAAGCATTCTATCGATTGTTACAGAATCTGTATTTAGCGGTTTTCCTCTCAAAGGCAATATTGCTTGATGAAGTCTTTCACGGCCTTTTCTTGCAGATCCACCCGCTGATTCACCTTCAACAATGAAAAGTTCGTTTTTATCATAATCTTTTGATTGAGCTGGGGTTAATTTATCTGAAAGAATAATGTCAATTTTTGTTTTTTTAGATGAACGAGCTTCATCTTTTGCTTTCCTTGCCGCAATTCTTGCGGCTTGCGAATCTTGACATTTTTTGATTAAGTTGACCGCAAATTCTTTATGTTCGTTGAGGTAATATGTGAAATTGTTGTATACGAAGTTGTTGACAAGCATTAAAGCTTCTGGCGTACCAAGTTTTTGTTTTGTTTGACCTTCGTATTCAAGTTTTTGTTCTGGAATACGAAGAGCTATAACAGCGGTCAATCCTTCTCTAATATCACTACCTTCAAGTTTGTTTTTGCCTTTTAATAATTGATTTTCTTCAGCATAATCGTTTACAGCTTTAGTTATACCGACTTTAAAGCCGCTTTCGTGAGTTCCGCCATCGCGAGTTCTTACGTTATTAGCATAAGAATAAATTGATTCACTATAGTCTTTATAACAAAATTGAAGAGCAACTTCGATTTTGATCGAATCATCTTCGCCGGAAAAATAAATAACATCATCAAGGGCTTGTTTGTCTTTATTTAAGGCTTGAACATATTCTTTAATACCTTCTTTATAGCAAAACTCAACATGCTTATTTGTTTTTTCTTCAATTAGAACAAATTTAACACCTTTTAAAAGGTATGCACTTTCTTGAATGTGGCTAGCAATTACGTCAAATTGAAAATTTGTTGTTGAAAATATTTTTGCATCTGGTTTAAAACGAACCAAAGTACCATGTTTTTTTGTGTTTCCGATAACTTCTAATGGTTGAACAAGCTTTCCGCCGTTTTCAAAGCGTAAATGATTAATTTTGCCCGAACGAAAAACAGTAATATCGCAATATTCGCTTAATGCGTTTGTGACGCTAGAGCCAACACCATGTAAACCTGCGGATGACGCGTATACTTTTGACGAAAATTTGCCACCACTATGAAGAGTCGAAAAAATAAGTTGAACAGCAGGCATTTTTGTAGCTTTATGGAGATCAACTGGTATTCCACGTCCTTCATCGAGAATAGATACAGACCCATCTCTGTGTAACGTTATTGTTATAACATCACCGTATCCATTTAATGCTTCATCTACTGCGTTATCAACAATTTCCCAAACCAAATGATGAAGCCCTGTTGAATTTGTTGATCCAATATACATTGCTGGTCTTTTTCTAACGCCAGCCAGTCCTTCAAGAACTTCAATATCCGCAGCGGAATAAGAATCATCTGTTGGAACTTTTTCGATCTTTTCTAAATTGTTTTGCATTTCGTTTTTTTCCGTCATATTAAAAATATTATATAAATTTCATTTATGATTGTATCAAATTTCGTATTGAAAAGTAATATACTTTTTATGTATTATTATGAAGATGCGAGGATTTTTACATGGATTATATATTATATAATGTTCTCATTGGGTTTGTTTGTTTTTTTATTGGTTACATTTTTGGAAGTATTCCAAACGGTGTTCTAATAGGCAAGATTTTTTTCAAAAGAGATCCTAGACTTGAAGGTTCAAAAAACTCTGGAGGAACCAATGTTGGAAGATTGTTTGGCAAAAAAATTGGTTTTCTTGTTATTGTGCTAGACATGCTAAAAAGCATTATCCCTACTATCGGTATTGTATTGATATTAAAATATTCGGGATTGGAAAACACTTTGATTAATAATTTTGGAGAAGGCTATTTTGATAAAGGCGTTTTATTTTCATACCTTACACCCCTAGGCGTGTCCATTGGACATTGCTGGCCACTCTTTATCAAATTCAAAGGTGGAAAAACGGTTGCCGTGTTCGCCGGTTTTTG
>DNPJ01000089.1:0-7765 GCA_003501485.1 Bacillota bacterium | reverse complement strand
ATAACAAGTTGGGCGCTGATTGTCATTTGTATCATTGCTTTCTTTGTGACATTAAAAATTAAAAAATATGTCTCGCTTGCTTCAATAGTTACTGCTTGTTCTGTTGTAGTTTTCTCATGGGCATTGTTTGGATTTAATTTTATCATTCCAGAACAATACAGAAATATAACTATGTGGGGCAACGGAGATTTGTTTATTAATGGATACGAATTTGCAAGTGCCTTAACTTTGGTAGCAATTATTTTAGTTTATCGCCATAAAGCCAATATCGATCGTTTGGTTAACCATGAAGAAAATAAAATTAAATGGATGAAATAATAGTAATAATTTAGTAGTTTTTTAGTTGTTTTATCGCTTGTGGATTACTTTCCCACATCATCTATTCATATTGAAATTGTTTCGATGGTGCGGGATTTTTTAATTGACGATTTTTTAATTATCAACACAATGAGTAAAATAATGACTGAAAATATTAATGTAATTTTTTTATGAGAAAATAAAAGCCGTTTTAAGACGCGCTATTTCTTTTCTTAAGTATTTCCCCACTACAACTACTTTCGCGCCTTAAACGGCTTAATTATCACTCTGATTTTTTGTTGATGTTTTTTTAAAAAAATGACATGCATAAGTAAAAAAAATTTCACATAAAAAACCTTCCTTTTTGATAGGTGTAATTTTCTAATATTTTAGAATTGATTTCCTATTTTCAGGAAGGTTATCTGTGTGATTATTGGTTTTTCTTTACAGAATTCATTACTTGTCTTACTTGCGCTTCTGACGGCTTTCTACCCATTTGCATATACATTGCACGGATCATTTTTTCGTTAATTGGAGGATTCTTCTTTAATTGTTGTTTGAAGTAGAATCTTGCACCAAAGAAACCGGCAATCGCCCCCACTATTAACGCACCTGCAAGCGACAATATGAATACCCAAACTTCCATTGTCATATTGATTTACCTATGCACGGCCATCATACGCACCTGTGTCTGTGCGTACAAGGACTGTTTCACCGTTTTCAATAAATAATGGAACTTTAACTTTGTATCCTGTTTCAAGTGTAGCAACTTTCATTGCTTTATTCACTGTATCACCACGAACAGCTGGTTCACAATCGACAATTTTTAAAGCAACGCTTGAAGGTAAGGTAATACCCAATATTTCATCATCGTAGAATAAAATATCAATCTCAGCATTGCTAACTAAGAAATTCATTTCCCATTGTAAACGATTTTTTGAGATTTCAATTTGTTCATACGTAGTATTATCCATAAAAACAAGATTGTCTCCTGCATCATATAAATAAGCCATTTTTTTCTTTGTTAATACAGCTTTTTCTACATCATAGCCACTATTTCTTGCCAATTCTGTAATGGCGCCTGTACGCATATTTTTTGCTTTAACTTTAGCAACCATTTTTCTCATGGCTGTTTTGTTTAACAAAATATCCATAACTTGATAAAGATTGCCTTCATCAATGAAATAATTGCCAGGTCTTAATTCGGTAACGTTCATTGTTAATTCCTCCTAATAATTAAAAATATTATATCTATTTTCATAGATATTTCAAATATGTGTTGTATTTTATTTCTCTTTCAAGAGTGGTTTTTCTTCCATGTCCAGGATAAACTATGGTTTCTTTTGGGAGAGTAATCAACTTTTTCAAACTATTTGATACAGTTTTTTCACTACCTGATGGTAAATCTGTTCTTCCAATTGATGAATAAAATAAAGTATCCCCAGAAAACAATATTTTGTCTTCTTTTACATAAAAACATGCACTACCCTTCGTATGAAATGGTGTTTTTATCATAATAAATGTTTTTCCTAGCAAGCAAAACTCTTCATTGTCTGTTAAAGCGATGATATTTCCAGGTACAAACCTTAATTTCTTTTCACAAAAATTACTCAAATTAAATTTTGGTTCAGCTAAAATATCAATTTCATCTTCGGAAATATAAGTTGTCGCATTAGGAAAAGCATTAACAACATCTTCTAATGCGGTTATATGGTCATAATGCGCATGAGTTAACAATATAGCAACGATATTAACCCCGATTTTGTGAATATGATTTACAAGACGAGATGATGTATTGTCACCTGGATCAATAACTATTGCATCGTTACTTTTTTCGTCTTTTAAAATGTATGTTGTTGCAAATAAATTAGAATATAAAATATCAACCACCGCTAAATAAAAAAAATAAGGACTAGTCCTTATTTTTTCTCCTTATGCATTGTTTGCTTTTTGCATCTTGGGCAATACTTTTTAGTTTCAAGTCTGTCTGGATGTTCTTTTTTGTTTTTGGTTGTTATATAGTTTTCTTCACCGCAAACTGTGCACTTTAATGTAATATTATCACGCATAAACGAATCTCCTTTAATTTGCAAGCACAATAATACCACATACTTAAAAATATATCTACTAGATATTTTTTTGTTTATAATAAAAATATGGAAAATTTAATAAGAGAAAATACTAAAAAAATAAAAGTTGGAAACATTTCCATTGGTGGTAGTAAAAACGTTTTGATTCAATCGATGTGCAATATCAAAACAGAAAATGTAGATAAAGTAAGTGACCAAATTAATCAATGTGCTAAACTTGGTGCTGATTTAATGCGTGTTTCAATTTTAGATGAAAAAGATGCTTTAGCGGTAAAAGAAATCAAAAAACGAATTTCAATACCGCTCATCGCCGATATTCATTTTGATTATCGTCTTGCGATTATATCGATAAATTCAGGGGTTGATGCAATTCGACTTAATCCCGGCAACATCGGAAGTGAAGAAAATATAAAGACAGTAGTCAATCTTTGTAAAGAAAAACATATTCCTATTAGAATAGGAATTAATTCGGGCTCTCTTGACAAACAAATAAATAATTCGACAAATATCGTTTCTTACAATGATTTAATTTCATCAGCAAGAAAAACAATAAAAATATTAGAAGATTTAGATTTCTTTGATATTGTTATATCACTCAAAGGAAGTCATGTTAGACAAACAATAGAATCATATAAACTAGCAAGCAAAGAGTTTAAATATCCTTTACATCTAGGCATCACTGAAGCAGGTCCAAAAGATGTTGGGCTTATTAGAAGTGTTGCCGGCTTGTCCCCACTACTTCTTGAAGGAATAGGCGATACAATTCGCATTTCGTTAAGCGATGATCCTCAAGAAGAGGTTAAAGCTGCGAAAAGATTATTAAAAGACTTAGAAATAAGAAACGATAATCCAACTTTAATATCTTGTCCAACATGTGGAAGAACAGAAGTCAATTTAATCCCGCTATCAAAGAAAATACTTGAATTCCTTGAGGAACACAAAATAAATAAAACAGTGGCGATTATGGGATGTATTGTCAATGGACCAGGCGAAGCACGACAAGCGGATATTGGCGCTGCTGGCGGCAAAAATAAATGGGCTATTTTTAAAAAAGACAAAATAATTAAAACTGTCGATGATAACAATGTTTTCGAAGAATTAACAAAAGAAATTCTAAAATTATAAAAAAGAGAGGTTTAATCTCTCCAGTTTTCGATGTATTTGCCACTTTTGAGCATTTCAATCTCTTTTTTATAAGGTGGCATTTTATTTATATAAGGTGTTTCGAGCACTTTAGGTATATTGTTTAGCCTTGGATTATGAACGACATCATATAAAGCTTTAAAACCAATAAATCCATACCCAATATTTTCATGTCTATCTTTATGAGAACCAAGAGGATTTTTTGAATCATTTACATGTACGCATAATAATTTATTTAAACCAATTTTTTTATCAAACAAATCCAAAACTTCATCAAAATTTTTAATATCTAGACCTTCATCGTTGACATGACACGTATCGAAGCAAATTCCGACTCTATCTTTGTGTTTTATATTGCTTAGAATATATGCTAATTGATCGAAGTTCGAACCCATTTCACTCCCTTTTCCAGCCATTGTTTCTAATGCGACTTTTACATCACTATTATCAGCAGATAAAACGTCATCTAACGCTTCAATTATTGAAATTAAACCATTTTCGACACCAGTTGAAACATGAGAACCGGGGTGAAGAACAAGAATTTTTAAACCAAAAGCGTTTGTTCTTTCAATCTCTTTTTTAAGCATTTCTTTAGAATGCGCATATAAATCTACATTTAATTTATTTGCGATATTAATTATATAAGGTGCATGAACAATAATTTTAGTTTTATCAAGTCCAACATCATCAATTAATTTGTTTCCTTCTTCAATTTTTAGTTTTTCAAGAGGAAGCCTAATCGAATTTTGAGGAGCGCCTGTGTAAAACATAAAAGTATTCGCACCATAAGATAAAGACTCACGAACGCTTCCTAAATAATAATCTGGCGCACACATCGATACGTGTGACCCCAAAAATAATTTATATTCACTCATAAAGCCCTTTTTCCTTCTTGTATCTTTCAATTCTTTGACGTTTGATATCTTTTTTAATAACTTCACGTCTATGTTTTTGCTTTACTTTTTCAATTGCTTGAGATGCTTTCTTTTTATAGCCAGGTTTAATTTTCCCTTTACTTTTCCCTAATGCTATATTTTTTGCTTTGCGTATCTCTTTATCAAGTTCCGGATTGGCTTTTTTTCTTGTTGGATGAGTTTTTTCAATTCCTTTTCCTTCAATTAGTTCATTATCTTTCAATGTAAGATATTTGAAAGCAACACCATTTTCAATAAGCGCTAATGGTTTTTTAACTGAATCGGAATTATAAAAAGTGTAACAATTACCCAATTTATCAAATCTTCCCGTTCTTCCTGCACGATGATAATAAAATTCGAGATTATTTGGTAAATCGACATTTAAAACATCGCTAACGTTATCAATGTCGAGTCCTCTAGCAGCCATATCTGAACAAACAAGAATGTAAATATTGTCATTCTTCACTTGTTTCATGACATTTTTTCTTTCGCGACTTGATAAATCGCCGGTTAAAAGACCCACTTTCCTTTTTTGCGATTTCAAATATTTATATATTTCATTCGCAGTTTCTTTTTTGGAAGCAAAGATGATCAGTAAAAACGGATTAATGATTTTAATAAATGAATCGATTGCGGTATTTAAAGGAATGTGACGAATATTGACTAAATAATGTGCTACATTGCTTGATGTCATTACTTCTTCATTAACAATTGGAATATTATTTCCAACATATTTTTCAAGCCTATGTGCTAAATTAGCTTCAAGAGTAGCTGAAAAAACAAGATATTGAGGATTTTTAATACTTAAAGCAAAAGAATCGATATCATCGAAATAACCTTCCGCTAAAAGCATATCTGCTTCATCAAAAACCACTGTTTTAACATGCTTCAAATCTAACGCTTTTTCAGAAACAATAACATCTTTAAGCCTTCCTGGAGTGCCAATTACAATATGCGGTTGAACCGATAACCCTTTTGTCGATTTTTTAATCTCTTCGCCAGCTTTAAAAAGCTTTATTTTTAAATTAGGAAATTCTTTGGTAAAAGGGATAGCAAAATCATAAATTTGTTCAGCAAGTTCTCTTGTTGGAACAATTATAATCGCTTGAGGTTTTTGAATTGAATAATCGATTTTTTCAATAATAGGAATAAGAAAGCACAAAGATTTCCCACTTCCTGTTGAAGATTGCACCATCAAAGTCTCACCTTTAAGAGCCTTTGGAATACACCTTATTTGAATAGGTGATGGATTAATATAATGTTGTCTACTTAGTGAAGATAACATTTTTTGACTTAAGTTAATTGCTTTAAATGACATAATTTTTACCGTTAATTATTATACACTGCGTTGTTTATTTTTGGAAATTATTAGATAATAAATACATGAAAATAGAGGTACTACAACCATCAGGTTATTGTATTGGCGTGTCTAACGCCATTAAAACTGCATTAAAAGCCAAAGAAATAAACAAAAATAAAAAGATTTCTATTTTGGGAATGCTAGTTCATAATGAGGAAACTCTAGAATATTTAAAGAAACATTCGATAAACACAATCTATTCTCAAGATAATAATCTTGAAAGTCTTATAGATGATATAAATGAAAATGATGAAATTATTTTATCGGCGCACGGACATTCGCAACAAATAGAAAACAAATTAAACGAAAAAGGCATCAAATATATAGATGCCACATGTCCATTTGTAAAAATTGCCTTTGAAAATATTAAAAAAATTATCGAGAAAGGACATCAAGTCATTTATATTGGCAAAAAGAATCACCCAGAAGCGAATGCTGCTTTATCAATATCTAAAAACATATTCTTATACGAACTAAATAAAGAAAATGATTTAAGCGTGATCAAAGACGAAGCACCAATTGTCTTATCTCAAACAACATTCCTTCTTGATGATGTTTTAAATGCTTTTGAAATTATTAAATCTACTTTTCCAAACGCGATTTTCGAGGGTGGAATTTGTAAATCTTCACTTGAAAGACAAAATGCTCTTTTGAAAATTAAAGAAAAACCTGATGTCATCTATATAATCGGGAGTAAAAAATCAAATAACACAAAATCGCTTTTTAATTTAGCCAATAAATTATTTAGCGATTCAATTATAAGACATATAGAAAATGAAAAAGATGTTCATGAATCGGATTTAAAAGATTCACAATACATCGTTATTTCTTCTGGAGCATCTACTCCGGATTATATAATAGATTCGGTTATCAAAAAAGTTAAGGAATTAGCTAATTAATTCAGGTAATTTTTCGTGGTCAATGATTGTTATTTTTATTGATGGATCGATTTCGTGAATTATTTTTTCCATTTGTTTCATAAATATTCTTTCTACTTCATGACTAACATCAAGGAAATTGTAATGATTTAAAACAACATCTCTGCGAATATGATGAGGAACATCACCACTTATAAAAATATCATAGCCTTCGTTTAAAGCGTTAAAGAATTTATAAGACCCGCCTCCTCCAACGATAGCAACACTTTTTATCATATCTTTCCCCGAATGAATAAGATGAGAATATTCAATGCCAAAACATCGGTTTACATATTTTGCAAATTGATGAATTTCCATAGAATCTTTCAATTCTCCACCTCTAGCCATAGAGCAGGTTTCAAGTGGTTTTATGTTTTCAAGATGTAAAGCGTTTGCTAATGCGTCATTCATGCCATCTTTTCCTGTATCAAAATTTGTATGCATGCTATAAACAGGGATATCAAAAGAATCAATTTTTTCAGTTAATGCTTTTTTTATTGGATCATGAGATAAAACTTTAAAACGTGTTCCATAAATAAAAGGATGATGCGTCAAAATTAAGTCGGGCTTAATGCCTTCTTTTTCCATTTTATTAAAAACAATATCATCGAAATCAAGACATAAAAGAATCGAATTTGTCTCATCTTTTAGCTTTCCAGTCATTAATCCAACGTGATCACCATGCGAACGAATCGATTTTGGAAAGCGTTTTGCTAAAGTTCTCAATAATTTAATTGTTTTCATATTCTGTTAGCCTTTCTAATTCACTAGTAAGCATTTTTCTTTTTTCTTCACTGTTTGATGAATTATTAATTTTATTCAAATTATCACATATTTTCTTTTTTATGTTCTCAAGGTATTCATTAAAGATAACTTTGTTTGATACTTTTGAACCATATTTAAGTTCTAAGTCAGAATAATTTTCTTTGCCTCTTTTGAATTTGATAATGAAATAAAATTTGTTATTTTCTTTTATAATATCCTCAAAAAAGATATAAAAACCGTGATTAACTAGATATTTCCTAACATCATAAACATCTCTAT
>DNPJ01000042.1 GCA_003501485.1 Bacillota bacterium | reverse complement strand
AATCCGCTTGACTCTTTTAAAAGAGAGGTAAACTATAATGATAAATGCAAGCACAATAATATATAAAGATGGTATTTTAAAACATCAGCGTATCAATCAGGATTTTAAAGACTTAAAACACCTGAAAAGCTGGTTGAATAATAAGGCGGACGAACTACAAGAAACATCTGAAAAAATTCCACGTGATGAATACAATATCATAGTACAAAATAATTGTATCGTGCTTAAAAAAGTGTTTGATATAAATACCTATGTATCTGTTACTATAAGACATCTTTAAACATATCAGCGGACTCCCTTAAAGAGTCCGTTTTAATTCATTTAGTTATAGATTAAAACTATAAGTAGTTATAAATAAAAACTATAGCCTAAAGAAGGGACCTTGCACAATTATTTTCAACAGTGTTGAAAACTTTTAGGCAATATGCACAATGCAAGGTGTACTATTTTCTTAGCACACTAACACTCTTTATTCTCTTGTATAAAGTGCATAATAAATCCTGCTTAACGTGATGAATAATATACAAGTTACACAAACCTAAAAACTTTTTTCTGAAAACGCTTGACATTTATATAATAGTGTGGTATAATAGTATCATAGAGTTAAGGGGGATAACCTAAGACTCTACAACGTACATTATAAAATTTGATAACCCGAACGGGTGGAAAGAGTAGGTTATACTATGAACAACAATGAAAACAAAACAGTAACAGTTGAAGAATTCAAGGAAATGATGGATTTTCTTGAAGAAAGAAGAAGAATTGAAAAAGAATCAGCCGTTGAAAAAACACTTGATAACATAGCATTCAGAACTCAACTCCAGTATGACAATTACAAGGAATATAAAAATGCTGAATGTGATGAAAATAATTTTGAATCACTTAAAGCAATTTTAAGAATGACATTCAACGCTCTTAAACAGTGCGGTGTGGATTTAAAAGACTAATTAAAAACATTCTCACGGCTATTATATAATAGTCGTGGGGTTAAATCAGAAAGGAAATATTTAAAATGAAAACACTTATATTATTCAAATCAGAAATATCAAACGGTGAAAATGCTAAAATGATAACCGATGAACTTATGAAAAGCGATGACTTTTTTAATAGCGTCATTGCTCCTGTTGTAGGTAAAAGAATTGTAACCCGTAAACAGATGAAAAAAGCGGTTGACATTATGGAGAATGAATATAAAAGTATTATGATAGCGACAGCAAAACACGGTTCAATTATAAAGTGGGGTATTAAATTCGATTTCATCAATGCATAAAACATAAGGGACGGACTTATTTAGTCCGTTCTTTTTATTCATAAAGTTATGAACATTCTATGAACCTGTAGTTAGGGACCTTTGAACATCATTCTATACAAAGTGCACAAAAGTTTTCAACATTTTTGTACAATTTGACGCACCGACAAGATGCACAAAAAGTGTCGAATGTTTTATACAAGTTGCACAACATCGAATGGTTATAGTTTAAGACTATAAATATAATAGATTGAAACTATAACAATACTCTTATAGATGAAACCTATAAAGAATAGTCCTGCTATAAATAAAAACTATAACGAGAAATATCTTAAAAAGTATTGACAATTTACAAGAAATGTGATATACTATATATAGTGATTGAGTTCACTACATACATTTAAAATTTTGACCGCACTCAAAGTGGTGCAGAATAGGAGTATTACAATGCTTTACAACTTATTTAATTTAACAGACGGCACAAACAACAACACACTTAATATCACAAACTATTTTAATAGTAATGTTGAGAGTGTTAAAACAGACAGCGACAACATTATAATTAAGTTTAGTAATAACACTAACTTAACTATAAAAATAATGTTAGGCGGTTACTGTATGGATACAGTAAAAACTACAGAAGAAATAAATAAAGCTAACAACACAGCTATTACAAAAGCCGTGTTAAGCTTTAAAGATATGGAAGACAGCGACGAACTTTCAGAAACTGAAATGTATCTGAATTTATATAGTGATAATGATTTAGTTTGTTCTGTACGTTCTTATATTGCTATTGATGTAGACAGTGATATGTTTGTTCTTGCAATTGATGATGGCACGGAAACATATAAAAATCTTTACGAGATTTGTTGGGGTTAATAAAAAAAATAATTCGTGTGTATCCTGCTTATAAAGTGGGATATACATCAAACAGAAAGGATGTAAAACAAAATGAAAAATATTATAATAGGTTTATTTACTCTTTTAATGACGGCGGTTATTATGTTAATAGTATTTATCTTTACTTTCTTAACTGCAAGCGGTTTTAATTTGGTACTTATGTTGTTAGGTATATGTACATACAATAAATTTATATGTGCAGTTATTGGAGCGGTTGCTGGTGTTATTACTTTTATTTACCTTGCAAGTTCTGAATTAGCTGCAATATGTGAGGAGTGCTATAAGAAATGAGATTGAATATACCTGAATTGAATCAGGCTATTGAATTAAAAGACTTTTCAGATACAGATAAAATTCTGTATCTGAATAAACATTTTGAAATAGTTATTGATACAATAGCCTACTATATAAAAGATGATACAATATATAACGCTGTCTATATAGTGGATCTTCCTGCTGAATTAAAGTCATACAGTAAAACAGAACTAACATACATACCAATTTACACACACCCAAAAAATAAAGTGATATACTTTAAAAGAGTAAATAAATTTGAGTGTATGGATAGGACATATAAATATAATGCAATCCTGACAGAATGTTAATAATTCTGTCACATCTTCCGAGGGACCTTGATAGGTGTATAGTGTGAACATTCTATGAACCCATTGTAACATTATACCTCGGAATATTTATTGTATTTGATTCTGTTTTCTGCTATAATATACTATAGTAAATCACTGATGAGCGGGTGAAATTCAAACCGCTTTTCTCCTATTAAATTATTCTTTTCGAGGTGAGTATCACCCCAACCATTTACCATAGGTTATAGTTTAAAATTATAGCAAGTTATAGATGAATTCTATAACGGAAATTTTCAAAAAAGTATTGACAAAGTTCTTGAAATATGTTATAATATAAACAGTTCAAGGGGTGAACATCAGAAGACAAGGTTAGCAGCTTATAGTTTCAATGCGACCCCAAAGAACAAACTTAATTTTAAATAATAGGTTGGCTGAATAATAACCTCGACAAAAAGCAGAGAAAAGGAAATACCAAATGAAAACATTTACACTTGAAAACACAACTTTATTCGATGCCGTTTATAACTATCTTGAAAAGTCATATGACTACAAAGAAATCACTCGTGAACGTATCGACGAATTTTATAACACCGTTGAAGTCGGTTGTTGTAAATTCAACCCTTCAAGAGTACTTGAAGAACTCGATCCAATAGGGTTTGATATGTGGGTTGATGAGGAGATTTCAGAAGATGCACAGAACATTATTGACGGTTTAGAAGAGAACAACAACGCAAGTTTTAACGGTTGCAATATAAAGTTAGTTGACAATGTACTTGAAATAGAAAGTGTGGTGAAATGTTAACTCTTATATTTATAATTTACTTTACTTTTATTTATAGCATCTAAAAGAAGAGAGAGCGGAAAAATTCCGTTCTCTTTTTTCTATGTAAATTCTGAATGTGGTAAATTGGTGTATTAAAATATTTCAAGGCGGTTATAGTTTAAATTTATAAGTGGTAATAGCTTAAAACTATAGCGGTATCCGAGGGACCTTGATGAGATAGTATAGACAGAATGTACAAAAGTTTTCAACATCTTTGTATAATTTGACGATATACAAAGTACACAAACAAAGTTAAATGTTTTATACATATTGCACAAAGTTCAGAAAAACCCTTGACAAACATATAATAATGTGGTATAATAGAAGCATAGTCAAGGGGTTAACCTAAAGACTATAAAATTTGACGGTTGGCGGTATGCTAACAGAAAGGCTATTAAAATGAAAAACTTTAAAGACTTAACAGAAACAGAAAAAAATGAATACGTTAAAAAAATGAGACTCAACAGAGAACTCAAGAACTTAAAAAGAAGCGTTGAGAGTGGTAAAAAATCAGTGGTATATCGTGACTGTGGAAAGCCTATAAGTTGCGAATTAAAGCCAATGACAACAGAAGAAATTGAATCAGCTAAAAGAAAAATAACAGAACTTGAAAACGAATTGAATAAGTAAAAGAAAAATAATTCTCACGACTATATAAAATATAGTCGTGGGGTTATTAGTTAGAAAGGAATTTAAAAATGTATATTTATAAGATAAAGTTTATAACACCCGTATATAAGCACGGTAAATTTATAAAGAACAATATTGATATAAAGAGTATAAAAGTAAATCAGAGTTACGCTGATGAAACTAAAAGACTTGTAAAATTACAAGATTATATAATAACACGTGATACGCCTAATAACTTTAATGCACGATCAAAAAGCAACGATATAAAAATATCAATTATACCACACAAAGAATACTAATATATAAAGCACTTAACTAATATAGTTAGGTGCTATTTATTTTATTCATAAAGTTGTGAACATTCTGTGTACTACATATGAGGGACCTTTGAACATTAGGGTATACAATATAACTAAAAGTTTTCAACAATTTTGTGCAATTTGTATAGGGATTAGATGAACGTCAAACACTCTACAAGACTATTTAAACCGTTTTTATATAGCACTAATAAAATAATACTACTTGAATAAAAACGTGTTACAAGACAGCACAGAGCCTTTCAGAGGGTCTTGTATAATATGCATAAAAATGTTAAAAACTTTATGCAATAAATAGACTCAGCTAAAAACTTATTGACAAATACAATTGTTTGTGGTAT
>DNPJ01000126.1 GCA_003501485.1 Bacillota bacterium | reverse complement strand
AATAAATAACGCAAGGATCATAACAAAATTAGACTTTGTTTCTGCAAAGGCGATGTATGGAATTCAACACGATTGCTTTGTTGCTACTTTAGTTGATGAACGCATTATTGATATTAAAAATGCTAGACATCCATTAATTGATAAAAATAAAGTTGTTCCAAATTCGTTTCATCTAGATGAAAATACTCGTCTTATTATTATTTCTGGCCCAAATGCTGGGGGAAAAACAATTGCTCTTAAAACGCTTGGCTTAATGGTTATGATGAACCAAATGGCTATTCCGCTTCCAACTTCTAGCGGCGCAACGCTCTCATTTTTCCCAAGAATATACGCCGATATAGGTGATAACCAATCTCTTAGCGACAATTTGTCGACTTTTGCAGCGCATATAGCAAATTTGTCTACAATTACATATTTCGTTACTAAAAATGATTTAGTTCTTTTAGATGAACTAGGAACAGGAACTTCACCTAACGAAGGTGAAGCGATTGCGGTTGCAGTAAGCGATTTTTTACTCGATAAAAAATGTTTTGGAATTATTTCATCTCATTTTGAAGCAATGAAAGAATATGCTTATAGAAGAGATAATGTCGTTAATGCAATGATGGTATTTGATGATAAAAAACTCGTACCAACATATGTTCTTAAAGTCGGCTTTCCTGGTAGAAGTTATGGCCTTGAAATGGCAAAACGATATCATCTTGATGATAATGTTATAGAATCCGCAAAAAAATATTTAAACAAATCTAAAAAGCGATCTGTTAATGATGTGCTTGATAAATTAAATAATGTTCTTCGCGAAAATGAAAATATTCAAGAAGACCTTAAAAAAAGAGAAAAGAACATTATTTCAAAAGAAAAGGATTTATCTTATCAAACAAAAGTCCTTGATAAGAAAAAAGAAAGTCTTTTAAGTGATGTCAACGAAACGAAAGAAAAAATGCTTAGTGACGCTGATGAAAAAATTAATAAAATATTAAGAATTATCAACGACCCTCATTTAAAGCAAAATGATTTAATCGCCGCTAAAAAAGAACTCAAAGAATTGCATAAGGAATTATTTAAAGAAGATGATGAAGAAATCGATGATTCAATTAAAATAAATGATTATGTCGAAACATCAATTGGACTTAAAGGAAGAGTTACTTCGATTAAAGGAGAAAAAATTGAAGTAATGACATTAGATGGAATGAACCTTAAGACTACTTTAAACAAAGTAACGAAAATTAATATGCCTAATAGTTTTTCTATGGCAAAAATCAGAAAAAATAATATTGATGAAATGGTTTCAAGCAAAGCAGATGTTGGGCTTGAACTCAATTTAATTGGTGAACATGTTGACGAAGGCATTGAAAAGCTTTCTAAATATCTTGATGATGCACGAATTAAAAACTTCTCAAGCGTAAGAATTATCCATGGCATGGGTACCGGAGCTTTAAGAAAAGCGGTTCATGACTACTTGAAGAAATGCAGTTTTGTTAAAGAATACCATTATGGAGGATATTATGATGGTGGTAGTGGCGCTACTATCGTAAAACTAAAAGATGACTGAAAAAGTTAAAATAGCTATACCTTTAATCCCCCATAAAAGCGGTGTTTATTTAATGCACGACAAAGATGATAACATTATCTATGTTGGAAAAGCTAAAGACTTATATAAAAGAGTAAGCCAATATTTTCTTCGTCCACAAGTGGGAAAGGTGCAAAAAATGGCTATGAACGTTGACCATTTTGAATACATCATTACCAAGACAGAAAAAGAAGCATTTCTTCTTGAAGAAAATCTCATACACAAATATTACCCTAGATATAATATTCTTCTTAAAGATGATAAACATTATCCATATATCGCTTTAAAAAAGAAGGGCGACCCGTTTTTAAAAATATCTCGCGATGAAAAAAACAAAGATTATTATTATTTTGGACCATTTCCAACTAGCACGTATGCATATGAAGTTATTAATCTTTTAAACAAAATTTTCCCTTTAAGAAAATGCAAAAGTGTTCCATCAACTCCATGTCTTTATTATCATCTTGGAACGTGTCTTGCTCCATGCATTAACAAAATTGATGAAAATGTATATAAAAATTTATTCAATGAAATAAAATCGTTTCTAGAAGGTAACAATCCTAAGATTGAAAAAGACGTTAAAGAAAAGATGCTTGCGTTTTCAAATAATTATGAGTTTGAAAAAGCAAATGAATATAAACAAATTTTATTAGCAATTAAACATATTCTTGATAAACAAAATGTTGAAAGCACAGATAAAATAGCGAGAGATTTTTTTGCTTTTTCTTCAAGAGACGGTTATATATCACTCGCTCTTTTGACATATCGAAATGGACAGTTATTAGGTAAAAACACCTTTATTGTTGAGCAATTTGGGGATATAAACGAGCAAGTAATTGACATGATACTTCATTATTATCAAAGTCACTCTCTTCCTAAAGAGATTGTCGCTAATATTGATAATCTTAAAGAAAATGTTAATGAAATCTATAATGTCGATGTTATTTCAATTAGCAAAGGTAAATTGCTTGATATACTTCAAATCGCGGCTGCAAACGCAAAACAAGAACTAGATAATCATTTCATGAGCGCTAGATTAAGCGATGATAACCTTTCATTAATTGAAGATTTAGGAAATTTATTAAACATTAAAACACCATATCATATCGAATTATTTGATAATTCTCATCTTCAAGGAGATAGTTCTGTTGGCGTTATGGTAGCCTTTATTAATGGTGAACCATTGAAAAAAATGTATAGAAAATTCAATATTGAATCGAGTGAAAAACGCGATGATTATTCATCGATGAAAGAAGTAATTAAAAGACGTTATAATCGTTTAAAAGAAAACAATGAACAATTTCCTGATTTAATTCTTACAGATGGAGGGCTTGGACAAGTCCACGCTGCAATAAGTGCATTAGAAGAGATTAATGTGACTATACCTGTGTATGGTTTATTTAAAAATGATCGGCACCAAACAAAAGGATTAATCGATAAAGATGGTCATATTTATCCTTTGGATGATAAAAAGAATTTGTTTTTTCTTTTGGTTAGAATGCAAGATGAAGTTCATAGATTTGCAATATCTTTTCATCATCAAAAAAGAAATAAAAATTATAAAAAAGGAATACTCGATGATATAAAAGGACTTGGCGATAAAAGAAAAGAAGTTATTTTAAAACAATATCCAACTCTCGATCTATTAATGAATGCGACTGAGGAAGAATTATCTCAACTTGTGCCAATAGATGTAGCAAAAAATATAGTTGAAAAGATGAAAGATGTTCATTAGACTTTATTTGTGATTGAAAATCACTTAATTTAGTTTTATGATAATTGCAATGCCCTCATAGCTCAGCTGGACAGAGCAACTGCCTTCTAAGCAGTGGGTCGGACGTTCGAGTCGTCTTGAGGGCGCCACTAAAAAATAGCACTTCATATGAAGTGTTTTTTATTAATTTTATAAGCGTAAATGATTTTTAAACTCGAAGTATTGAACAAATTTAATTATCTTCCTAGGCATGAAGGATTTTTTATTAATAAAAAATGAATATTTAGGATCGTAATAAATTCAAGTTGTTAGATGTATGATAGTTGGGGAAATACATAATAATGTCAATGAAGAACGGGCATTACCAAATAACATTACGGGGACGGAAATACACAAATATGCTCCACAATTGTTCCAGAATTTGTTGTTAAAAAAATCTGGTACAATTTGAAGATTTTGTCGATGCTATTTAACTAGCAAAGAAACCAAAGAAAAGTTGGCGCCAAGGTATATAAGTCCTGCATCCGTCGCTTTAGAACTAGGCAATTACAAAATTATTTTTGATATCACTAACTTAAATTAGGTATTGGAGATGTTGGGTTATGGTAGAACTTAATGAGATTGATAAAATTTATGAAAAGGATTAATTATTCTTACAACAAATCAACAGTTTTCCAAATGAGCTGATGTTATCATTGATTTATTTATTACTAACGCTATCTTTTATTGGCTTGTTAATCATTGGTTAATAACCGCGATTGTATGTTTATCAAACCGAATTCACGCAATATATATTAGGTTATCGGCATTTGTGGCATCTTCATATGGTGCTTCAAAAATTAAAAGAACACTGCTAAAAATATATTGTTCCTGTTGAAAATTGTTTTTCTGTAATGAAGTATCTAGATAAAACCACATTGAAAAATCACGAGTATAAAATAGTTTAATTAATCAGTTGTCCTCTTTTTGTGGACAACTGAAAAATGCTTTATTATCATAAATGTATGATTAAGTATTCAATTAGATATTTTAATAATAAAGAAGTTCGCGCGGTTTTCGATATTACGCAATCGAAATGGTGGTATTCAGCAGTTGATGTTATTTCTATAATAACAAACCCTAATTCTCCTAGAAGATACTGGAACAATATTAAAAAAAGAAATCAAGAGTTGTCATCTTTTTGTGGACAGCTTAAATTATATTCAAAAGATGGCAAAAAATATTTGAGTGATGTTATTGATGAGTCAGGAATCAAAGTACTTTGTACAATAATTCCGACTAAATATAAAAATTCGATACAAGACTGGCTAAAGGGATTACTTGATCCAATAGATGAACAAAGTAAAAGAAAAGCATATGAATTATATAAAACAAATTTGGTCGAAAATGATGAGATTGGTAAAACGATCGCTCTACAAAAGATACATGCTTTTTTGTTCGAAGGTCTTTACGATTTTGCTGGCAAGATAAGAAATAAAACAATATCAAATGATGGTTTTACCTTTGCAAACGGAGAATATTTGTCTGAAACTTTACATGCAATAGATAAAATGCCAGTTAATACTTTCGACCAAATCGTTGAAAAATATGTTGAAATGAATATAGCTCATCCATTTTATGAAGGCAATGGGAGAGCAACAAGAATATGGCTTGACCAAATATTAGAAAAACAACTAATGGTATGTGTTGATTGGTCAAAAATAAACAAAAATGATTATTTAAATGCGATGAGAATTTCTTCTTCTAACGATAAAAGAATAAAAGAACTATTGAGCAATTCGTTAACGAACGATATCAATAATCGAGAAATATTTATGAAAGGTATAGACACTTCTTATTATTATGAAGAAGAGTAGTTATAACAGGAAGCAAAACGATATATCTTCTAGCGCGAGAAAAATGCTCGCAAATATTAGAAAAACACGCAGCATACATGAAAAGGATGCCGTTATTTTTTATGATGAAAAGATGTATGAGAAAAAAATATTGATATAGTCGATAGTTTTTAGCAAAAATTGTTGTAGATCGAAGAATCAGAAATAAAACGATTTGCGATAAAATATTTTTAGGTCGATGTAAATTTTAGAAAATGATTTGTATGGATTTGACCAGTTAACGTTTATCAATTTGAAAAGTTATATCCAAGACAACAATCTTTTATTTTGCAATGATTATTCTAAAGATAACGTTGCAACTATTTTAAATATTTCAACCGAGAATTCACATTCATCTAAACGTGATTGTGAAATTGAAAGAGAAATCATTGGAAAAGTATTAAAACTGCATAGTGAAAAACCTGATAACAGTGTATTTAATGATTTAATTATGAATAATTTAAACAAGGATAAAGCGGCCAAATATTATGAACGCCTCGTTAAATTTTGCCGTGATAAAAACGGTTTAGTAACTGACGATTATGATTCGAATCCAAAAAAAAGAGGGAAAGAATGGATTCAAATTCACCATATTGATGAGACAACTCTTGATAATATAGGAGTTAGAACTGATAATGCTCTTTCTGTTTTTCCGCGCGATATCGAAACGCTTTGTTTTTTAAAAAAATTCAACAAAAAAGAAAGGCTTGTATACGCTACAACGGTAGAACATTTTTTATTACATTATTTGATTGAATTTATTAGACCGTCGTATGGCTTCGGTCCACATTGGTTATTCGGCTATATACTACGAGCAAAATTCAATGTCATAAAATATAATTACGAAAAAAACATTTTTAAAAATTTTGATTTGTTTTTTGAAAATATATCTTTTGAAGAAATATGTTTTTTATACAAAAAAATAATCAAACTTCATAATTTGGATAAGCAAAGCATTATTTCATATTTTAAGATTGATAATATAACCAATGAAATTGATGAATTTGTAAATTCCTTATTTGCTGATTGAATTGTATTAGTGCAATAATAAACTAAATAACATACTTATTGTCCTGAAAATCGTACATCGTCTTAGTTATCATTTTTCTAGGAGGTAAAAATATGTCTAGAGTAAATAAGGCGGAATTAAAACTTTATAAGAATAAATGTATCGGTTTTGAAATTGTCGACTTTGGTGAAGACATTAAAGTTAAATTAGTTAACTTTGGTGAAGACATGAAATTAAAAAAAGTTAATTACGGTTATTCAGTAAAAGACTTTAAAGTAAAGATTGTCGATTTTGGCGAAGATATTCGTATAAAGCTTGACAATTCATTTGGCGATGCTGAAGTGTTGTTAAAATAATCTCTTATAAAATAGAATCATTCGTGGTTCTATTTTTTTATAAGGAAATTAAATAAATAGAAAAAATTATAATTTTATATATAATTTATATAAGCATTGGAGATTTATTTCATATATGAGTTTTAGTGTTCGAGCGGTGGATGTAACTACTATTAAATCTTGTGACGCTATTATAAATTCGCTTGGTATTTTAGAAAATGTTACACGATATGGAAGACTTTGCAAAAACATCGTTGCTGGTGCAAATTCAATTAAACTTAAGAAAGAAATAGAATCTTTTAAAAATAACGCATATCCAGGAAACATATTTTTAACAAGTGGGTATGAATTACCTGCCAAACATATCATTCATATAGTTACTCCGTTATTTGAGATGGATAAAGATCTGAAAGTTTTGGAAGAATCATATAAAAAAGCATTGGTTGTTGCATATAAAAAAGGATACAAAAAAATAGGAATACCTTTAATCGGAACAGGTTTTAATGGTTACCCACGTGCATACGTCATTAAACTACTTATATCTATTGTTAAAGACTTTGCTAACTATGTTCCGAAGATGAAAATAATTGTTGCGATTCCAATTGAATCAGCTAAAGATTTTAGTAACACTTTTGATGAAAACGAAATAAAAAAATCAATTAATAAATTTTTTGATGAAAATAAAGGTCTTGAAAAGCGTGAATTTCATTTTACATTTAATGAATTTTTAAATTTAGCTAAAGAAAATAATAATTTAACGTCTTGCAATGAAAATGCGGAAAAAAGAAGTGAAGATTTTTACGAATCCTTGTACAGTGGCCAGAAGCGAATAGAGGAATTAGAGAAATTAAGATTTAAAAA
>DNPJ01000054.1 GCA_003501485.1 Bacillota bacterium | reverse complement strand
AGACAGACCTTGCCGCACAGCTTTCCGCGGTAGCAGCGACCGGCTGGGACATGAGGAAATGCACAGGATTCACAGCGACCGCAACAATGAAGGATGTGCCTCTGAAAATCGGCGGAGAATATTGCTGGGAGGACAATGCGAAAGGCTATGATCCCCATAAGGTTGAGCAGCTCAGCTCCAGCAGTTTCACAGACGAGAAGGACGCCATGGAAGTAGCAAGGAGCGTTCTTCTGGGCAGGTCATTGCAGTTCCAGAGCTGCGAAGCAAGGACGGAAGGAAACAGCCGCATAAGGACAGGCAACAGGCTCACAGTGAAATACCTTGGAAAGCACAGCGACGGCGAGTATCTAGTCTACTCTGTCGAGCACGACTTCAGCATTCAGGACGGATACTTCACAACGTGCCATCTGAAAAGAAACTTCTGCGGAGCGAGCAATAAAAACAGAGACATCAGCACAATTGACAGGGAGCGGATAGACAGCCAGGACGCAAAATCAGAGATAGGCGCAACCTCATCAGGCGACGGAAACCAGACAGAACGTCAGAGTGAAAAGGAGAATACTGCCGAAAAACAAAAGAACCCGTCAATCACAAATCCGCGCTGGGAAAACGCGGACGGCAAGGCAATTGCAAAAGCCCTGGTCGGCGGTGAAGTTTACCTTTGCGCCGATGTAACGGACATATCCGACGCCACAAGCGCAACAATCAGAATCGTTGAGAAAGACGACGACGGCAGCGATGATTTTGTCGCAGAGCTGAACACATCTGTACAGGACGGAAAAATCCGCCGCAAGTGGAAAGTCGTCTACACCGAAGATGACGATGACACAGACAGCCAGAAGGAACTGGAGGAAAAAGGCTATACCCTGCCGGAATACGCGTTCACGGTGGAGTGCGACGGCGCTGAGAGCGAGGAAAGCGGACAGCTGGATGTGAGGGGATGGATTAAAGTAAAATTTAGTAGCCAGGAATATAAATTGTTAAAAAACTGTAAATTCTATCTTTATACAGAAAATTGGGAAAGTGATGACAGTCAATTTGAAGATGAGGTCTTAAATTTTAGTAAATTACCATTCTTGATTAATAAAAAATGGAATTTGGGGGTAAGATTTTGAGTGATAAACTGAATTTTTTTAGCGGTTACAGTTTAAGTGAAGTACATGATTGGTATTTGGATTTAGCAAATAAAATTTCTCGTTTATCAGGTGTTCAATCTACTGCGCCAAAATTACTAGACTATTATCTTAATCCTAATAATCAGAAAAGAGATAAAAAAATTATTAATTTTTGTAAAAATGAAATCGAAGGAGCTATAAATAAAAAAGGGATCCCAAATTATTTTGGTAAGTATACCAATGAGCAAGCTGGAACTTTTGATGAAATTAGTGAATTATATCTTAAGAAAATTAAAAAATATACAGAATATAAAAGTGAAATGAAGAATATGTTAAATATATTTTTAAGTAGGGAAGACAAAACGAAAGGCATAAAAAGACATATTCTAGAAGATCAAGAAAATGATAAAGGTATTCAAAAGGAATATGAACTAACTTATTATAAAAGTTTAGGTTTTTCAGAAAGTGACAAATTTTTATATTTATTGCCATTAGCTTCAAGTTTAAAATCTGATAGTAAACTGTCTCAATCTGATAAAGATAGGTTAGATATTTATGTTGGCTTGAATACTTTTGCAGTAATGGCTAAAGTTGCTATTATTATCAATGATATTCATTTTTATAAAATAGAATCTACTGAAACCTTAACTCAGAATAAAATAAAATCAGTTATCGTTTCTATAAAGTATTGGAAAAATATTCTTTTTGATTATTATGATTTTAATAAGAATATTGGATTTCCTTTGCCAAACCCTCATTACAGAAATGGTAAAATACATCCAGAAACAGAAAATGTTTCATATTCACAAACACATGAAAAATTAGTTGAGATGACAGAATGCACACCTCCTTTAGCAAATCCATTTTATGTCTACAAAGAATTTTTCGAAGATGGCTCTGAATTTTTAATTCAAAATGAAGAGATCAAGTTCTAGGATTTACTATGAAAAGAAATATGCTGCTCGTTTTTATATTTTTCTCTTTAACGTTTCAATTTTTATTTGCTAATGAATTGCTTGATGTAGCAAGTGGAAAAAATCACAGTTTATTATTATTCAAAAATGGGAAGATATTGCCTTATGGCGATAATTCTTTTGGACAGCTCGGTTTATCAAAAATAATTGACAATCAATCGATTACAAAAAAAAATCCTTTATATGTTGATATTCCCGTAAAATTTATTTCAGTCGCCGTAGGCTTGGATTTTAGTTTAGCAGTTGCTGAAGATGGTTCTCTGTGGGGATGGGGCAACAATAGAAATTATCAATTAGGACTAAGCAATCCTCAAAATATAGGAGAACCACAGTTGATATCCGAAATCAAGGGATGGAAAAAAGTATTTGCAGGCGGTTATGAGGCATTAGCACTTAAAGAAGATGGAGATTTATGGAATCTGCGTGATTTTAAGGTTATTAAAAATCCAAACGAAGTAATTTGGAAAGATGTAAAAATTTTTGGTGATATATGGGGATTTGGAGACTATACATTGATTGTTATTCTGCAAGATATAACAAATAAATTTTGGGTATATGGAACTTGTACTGATCCTTTAGATAATCTTTCTATTTTAAATTCATTCATAAATAAAAATAGCAACCTTACAGAATTTAATACAATCCAGCCTATTAATATTTCCTCTGATGCAATAGATTTTCAAGCTACAGATTTATCAGGCATTTATAAAAACTTATTCGGTACAACTATATTCGGGCTAAGCGTGGCCGATAATGAAAAAATTATAAGAATTCTAGACTGCAAGGAACCAATCTATGATTATTTATCTAAGATAATTGTATGTGAAAAAAATAAGAAAATCAATGAAATTGCTATTGGAAATTTTACTGATAAAACAATTCTTAGTTTGGATATTTCTAAATATCGGAACGATTTGCATTATTATTCATATTCTGCGTTACTTCAAAATAATGGGCGATTGATAATTTATACAAATGGTGAAAGAAAAATCAGTGATAAAAAAATAAAAATAAAAAAAATATTTGGTGGAAATAATATTTTTATACAAGGAAAAGATTCAAAAATCTATGGAATAGGCTATTTCTATTCCGATTTATGCACTGAGAATTCACAGGCATTTTTATATTTTGTTCCGGTAAATTATTAACTATTAAAATGGAGGATTTCGGCCCTGAATACAACTATA
>DNPJ01000116.1 GCA_003501485.1 Bacillota bacterium | reverse complement strand
ATCCTAAATATTTTTGAACAGTAGGTTCGGCTTTTGATATTTTTGCGCTTGAAAAAGCTCCAACCCATTTTCCTAAAGCACGTGTCAATAAATAGACAAGAGCAATAATAATCATGACAAATGCATTTTTTGATGCAAATATTGTTAAATCAAGATTTGCTCCTGAAACAATAAAGAAAAGCATGAATATTGGAGGAGTGAACATATCCATTCTTTCAAATATGAGTTCACTATCTGCACGTGTGTTAATAAGTACAGCTCCAACCATCATTGTCATTAACAGTGATGAGACCGAAATATTTATATTTGATGGTAAGAAAGACGAAAAAGGAATAAGCGAAATAGCGGTGCATAAGAATATAGCAACAATACACATGATCATTCTATTCGCGCGACTTTTGAATAATTTGCAGCCAAGTGATACCAAAAATCCAAGCCCAGTTCCTATAAGCAAACTTCCAATAATAGAAACTAGAGGCCAAACTGCAATCGACATAAAGTCAGGTGTGGTTCCCTTAGCCATGGCTTTGGCAATTGAAAACAATATTTCAAACGCAATTAACGCAACAGCATCATCAAAAGCCACAACAGGGAGTAGCGTATTTGTAACAGGCCCTTTAGCTTTATATTGTTTAACTACCATAAGAGTCGCAGCTGGAGCTGTTGCACATGCGATAGCGCCAAGAGTTAATATTATTTCAACAGGAATATCTTGGATAAAGATTTTGGTAATAAGTAATCCAATTAAAACAAAAATCGCTCCTCCGAGTGCCTCAAAAACAGTGATGATAAGCACTCTTTTTCCTACTTTTTTCAAAGATGTTAATTTAAAAGAGGTGCCGATTGAAAAAGCAATAAATCCTAATGCGGCATTGCTAATAAATGTCATAACATTTTTATCATATATTTGATCAAATAGAGGTTGACCCATAAAATCAATACCTTTAAATGCAAGTCCTAAAACACAAGGCCCAAGCAAAATGCCGGTAATCAAATAGCCGGTTACATTAGGGAGCTTAACAAGCTTCATAAGCCTAGTTGATAATAAACCAACCAAAAGAACTAAACCAATAACTAAAAACGATAACATATTAATTAAAACGACCCTTCGTAGCTTTCAACCGGAACAACAAACATTCCGCCTTTTACTTTAGTAAATTTTTGACTCATTGTGCGAATAATTTCTCTTGCCTTATCAATTTCTTCTTCATCGAGAATCGCATAAAATGTCACATTTTCTTCTAGGTGAAGTTTGTCAATATGTCTTAAAGAAATAAAGTGAAGTTCGTCATCCTCGATATTCGAGTTCATATGTTTTAATGACGTGGAGCCTAGAACGGTTCCGTTGATATCGTTTTTAGAAAGCTCATGCACGATATCGTTTGTCAATGAATTGTTTTCAAATACAGCAAATAATAAATGTTTCATCAATTTTCTCCATAGATTTATTCTTTGAATAATATTCTTCCAAGTCTTATATGAGTTGCGCCTTCAAGAATCGCTTCTTTATAATCATCGCTCATGCCCATAGATAAATATGGAATTTTAACGTTAAATTTTTTCTCTAAATTATCCCTAGTTATCCTTAGTTTAGCGAATTGATTTCTAAGCGATTCATCGTCAGAACTTTTTATGGCCATCATCATAAGGCCAACAAGTTTGATGTTTTTATATTTAAGCACTTCACTTACAAAATCATCTAGGTCATTAATTTTAACGCCGTTTTTATTTTGCTCTTCATTTATTGATACTTCAATAAAAGTTTTTAATGGTTTGCTTCTTTTATTGTTAATTAGTTTAGCAAGTTTTATTGAATCGAGCGAATGAAGATAATCAATATCATCAATTATTTTATTGGCTTTATTACATTGTAAATGCCCAATGAAATGCCAAATAATGTCTTCATGATTAAGAGCGTTATATTTAATTAAAAACGAGTCAACTCTATTCTCGGCGAAATTTCTATAACCTAATTTATATAGTTTTTCCATTTCATCAACATCTAAATATTTTGTTGCAATTACAAGGTAAACATTGCTTGGAATAGTGGATGTAAAATCTTTAATATCATTACGGACAATCACTTTATTTTACCTTCATTAACTTTGTAACAAGTTTTTCTTTGTTTTCATTTGTGGGAGGATATTTTACATTTATTTCTATTTTTCCTTTTTTTAGAACAGATTTTTGGTGTGTAAAAGTCTCGAAAGATTTTTTTCCATGATAACTCCCCATACCAGAATTACCAACGCCTCCAAATGGCATGTCGTCATTTGTTAAATGCATTACAACTTCATTTATACAAGCGCCTCCGGAAGATATATTGTTTAGAACTTTTTCAATGTTATGTTTATTATTACCGAAATAATATAACGCCAAAGGCTTTGGAAGACGCTTTTGTTCATTTATTAATTCATTCAAATCATTAAACTCAATAATAGGCATAATCGGCCCAAATATTTCTTCGCCCATGACTTTGTCTGAGAAGGTTATGTTATCGAGAACTGTTGGTTCAATTAATAAGTTTGATGAATTGCCACCAAAAGCTATTTTTTTATCATCAATTAACCCATTCAATCTATCGAAATGTTTTTTATTTATAATGTATGGAAAATCGGATCTAATTTTCCCGTTATCGTAATAATACATTTTAATGTATTCAATGACTTTTTTAACAAATTCTTTATGTACTTTTTTATGTACAAGAATATAATCAGGGGCAACACATGTTTGACCAGCATTTAAAAATTTTCCCCATGTTATACGTTTTGCTGCAATATTTATGTCGGCATCTTCATCTATAATAGTAGGGCTTTTACCACCTAATTCTAATGATATAGGAGTTAAGTTTTTGCTTGCCTTTTCCATTACAATTTTCCCAACAGTAGGACTACCAGTAAAGAAAATATAATCAAACTTTTGATCAAGCAAAGCGGAAATTTCATTTCTACCACCTAAAATAGTTGCAATATATTTATCATCAAAAACGGATAACACTTTTTCTAGCGCTAGAGATACATTGCTTGCGTAACTACTCGGCTTAAGAATAACAGTGTTGCCGCCCGCGATTGCACCCGCTAAAGGAGCTATAGAAAGCTGAAGAGGATAATTCCACGGAGCAATTATAAGCGAAACACCATATGGTTCAGAATAAATGTATCCTTTAGATGGAAAATTGAACAAGCTTGTTTTCACTTTTTTAGGCTTCATCAATGTTTTTAGGTGTTTTATCATATAATCAATTTCTTCAATTGCCATACCAAATTCAGTTGATAAAACATCGAATTTTGATTTATTAAAATCATCTAAAAAAGCTTTATAAATAATTTCTTTATTATCTATTAATGATTTTCTAAGTTTTTTTAATGCATTTATTCGAAAGGAATAATCTAGCGTTTCGCCTTTCAAAAAATATTCCCTTTGATTATCTACAATAGTTTTTATTGTTTCTACGTCCATACGAATACCTCGTTTTTATTATAGTAAAAAACAATATAAAAAGACCACCTATTTTTATAGGTGGCCTAGTTTTAAATCTTAGAAAGAACAACTTTATTGTCTTTATAATCGACTTTGAATTTATGCTTTGTATCAACAGTTCCATCGATTATAGCTCTTGCAATGATTGTTTCAATATTGTTTTGAATAAAACGCTTGATTGGACGAGCACCAAATTCGTATGAATACGCACTATCAAGAATATAATTCTTTAGGGCGTCTGTAAATTCGAACGAATAATAGTTTTCTTTCAATCTATTATTGAGAATATTGAGCATCTTTTCAACAACTTTATATTGAACATCTTTGCTAAGAGGATTGAAGTAGACAATCTCATCAATTCTATTTAAGAATTCTGGTCTGAATGTGTGGTGCAATAATGCATTAACTTCATCTTTCTTACCTCGAAGCAATAAATCGCTGCCAAGGTTTGATGTCATAATAATGATTGTATTTTTGAAATCAACAAGTCGACCTTGTGAATCGGTAATATGGCCGTCATCAAGGATTTGAAGAAGCAAGTTGAATACTTCAGGATGAGCTTTCTCAATTTCATCAAACAATACGATACAGTAAGGATTTCTTCTCACTTTTTCAGTTAATTGTCCGCCTTCTTCATATCCAACATATCCTGGTGGAGCACCAATAAGACGTGAAGTTGAATATTTTTCCATATATTCACTCATATCAATACGAATTATATTATTTTCATCATCAAACATTGCTTCTGCGATTGCTTTACATAACT
>DNPJ01000030.1 GCA_003501485.1 Bacillota bacterium | reverse complement strand
CCGCCAAGTGCATCAATTTCGCCTGCAAGTTGACCTTTTGCGGTGCCGCCGACACTTGGATTGCAGGCCAAAAAGGCAATACTATCCAAATTCAATGTGGTCAAAAGGGTTTTCTTACCAAGGCGTGAAAGGGCAAGGCTGGCTTCACTTCCAGCGTGTCCACTGCCCACCACTACAGCATCATAAGAATCCACAAATTTTATATTTTTATCATTAAATTTCATTTTTAACCTATTTTTTATTTAAAATTCACATTATTATAGCATATTTTTAACTATTTTCAATAAAAATTTAATAATTATAATATAAATTAACTTATTATTTAAGTATAAGGAAAATTTGATATTGACAATTTTGAGATTTGGTGGTAAAATTTTCTCATAAAATATGGAGAAGATTTATGACAAATCAATCATTAAATAGAGAGTTGAGTAATTTAAAAAAGTCCAAGCAAAAGATTGTTTCACTTGGCTTGGTGGATTTCTTGGGCGTCTGCCTTGTGGCAGGATTATCATTTATATCAATTGGATTTTTATATTTGAGTTTGCCTTTTATCACTATGCTTCCAATTTTAACACTCAGTTGCACTGAATACTTTAAAAACTTTAAAAAATACACAAAAGAACACAATATTTCATCTGCTGAATTAAGGGATTTGATTAAAAACAGTGAGTTTGGAGTTAAAAAGACCGCTTCTACTGATGCCGAAGTTGAAAAACCTACATTTAATTATAGTCAAATTGAGTCAAAGGAAGAGATTTTTGAAGAAGAATATAAAAAAGAATTTTCAAAAGAGCAAACAGATATTGAAAAAACCGACGATTATGTTTTATAAATATCAAATTTTGATTAAAATGGACCAATTTATATAAAAACTACTTGCAAATTTTAGCTAGCGAAAAAAAGGCAACGATTATGTTGTCTTTTTTTATCCATCAAACTATATTTGCACACTATGGAAAAAAGTTTATTATTTTCCTAAACAAAACTTGCTAAAAATCTTGTCAATTATCCTTTCGTTGTTGGTTGTGCCAGTTATCTCACCAAGATTTCTCCAAGATTGCTTCAATTCTTCACTTAAAATATCAAAAGTTGTGTTGTTGAAAAGTTTTAGACAGTTTTCCAGATTAGAAATAGCCTTTTTTATACACTCTATATGGCGTACATTGGTTAGATTCAATCCATTATCTAGTGTTTTGTTTCCAATAGACATTTCAAAGATTTTTTCTTTCAATTGCCCCAAGTTTTCACCGGTTAGTGCACTGACACACAGATATTTTTCCTTATCTTTAGGCACAAATTTATCGCTTTTGTTGAAAATCCTTATATACGGTTTGTTTGTTTTTATCTCGTTTATATTGTCCTGATCGCTTACAAGCAAAACAATATCCGCAGATGATAAGGTGTCTTTTGCACGTTTTATGCCAATCTGCTCAACAACGTCATCGCTTTCATGAATACCTGCGGTGTCAAACAATTTAAAGATTAAGCCTTTGTATTCATACTCTGCCTCAACAATATCTCTTGTCGTTCCTGCAATATTTGTGACGATTGCTTTGCTTGAATTTGTTAGCGCATTAAGAATACTGGATTTGCCAACATTAGGCGCCCCAACTATTGCAACGCTAATGCCATTCTTTATCTTCAAACCGTTTTTGCTTTCAGATATCATATGCTGTAATTCATCTTTTAGACCGGACAACTTTGTCATCAAAGCATCTGATTCTTCAACAGTGTAGTCGTATTCAGGGTAATCAATTTTTGCCTCAATGTCAGCAAGTATTTCAGTTAAGATGTCTTGGTAGCCAACTATCTTGTCTTTCAACGAACCTTTCAAAAGATTGCTTGCTTGTTCAGCTTGCATTTCACTTTCGGCATTTATGATATCCATAATACCTTCCGCTTGATCTATGCTCATTTTTCCATTTATAAATGCCCGTTTGCTAAATTCACCAGGAGTGGCAAGTTGTGCACCAAATTTTATACATTCTTCAATAATCTTCTGCACTAAGTAATATCCACCGTGAGATTGAATTTCGCAGACATCTTCACCTGTATAACTATTAGGCGCAGAAAAATATACAACAAGCGCTGTATCAACTATATTATTGCAGTATATGTCTTTAAGATACATATATCTAGGTTTAAAATCCAATTTTTCCCTAATTATCTTTTGTAAAATTTCTTTTGATTTTTCACCACTGATTCTAATAACTGCCACACCACTGTTTCCTGCCGGTGTAGCCAAAGCAACTATTGTTTCCATATTTTTATTATATCATTTATTTTAAATTTTTTCAATAAATGTCAACTATTAAATTTTATTTTTAAAATTTAATTAAAATTTGCAAAAATATAAAAAAAGAGCAGTTATTTTGCTCTTTTTTATTGTGAATACAACAAACCAAATTTATGAATGATTGTGAAACAAATTTGGGTTATTGTTGAGTATTTAAATTGTTTGGTGTTAAATTATCTAAGGAATGTGTCGTAAATTCTGTCCAAATCATCTTGTGAATAACAATCAATATAAATACGACCTTTTTTCTCATTACCAATCACAGATACTTTTGTACCTAATTTCCTTTGCATATCTGCAACAAATTCTTGCAATTCGTTACCAATCGCTTTTTTAGATGCTTTTTTCTTTTTGCCGCCAAGCAACATATTTACTTCTTGTTCAAGATCTCTTACAGTCAATTTGTCTTTTGCTATCTTTTTTGCTAATAACAATTGTGTTGCATAATCCTCGACTGAAACAAGTATTTTTGCATGGCCGAATGATACTTTACCTTTTTCAACCAATTCCAATACTTCTGGGTACAAACTTAAAATTCTGACCGAATTTGCTATTGCGGAACGTGGTTTTCCTAAGCGTTCAGCAACTTTTTCTTGAGTCAAACCATATTCTTCCATAAGTTTTCTAATACCCTTGGCAATTTCGACTGGATTTAAATCTTCTCTTTGCAAGTTTTCAATAATAGATATTTCGCTGATTTGTTTATTTGTGTAATTTTTAACAATTGCATCTACGCTTGTTAATCCGCACAGTTTGCACGCTCTATATCTACGTTCACCAGCGATAATCATATAGCCATCATCCATTTTGTTTACGATGATTGGTTGAATTAAGCCATGTATTCTAATACTTTCTGCCAATTCATTTAAACTTTCTTTATCAAACGTCTTTCTTGGTTGATTTGGATTTGGATATACCTTATTTATATCTATTTTTTCGACATCACCTTGCCTCATTTCGTAATTTGAAACTGATTGTGTAGGTTGTTGTTTCTTAGGTTCTTCAACTTCTTCGTCATACACTTTAAGAAGGCTATCTAAACCTCTTCCTAATCCCATTTTCATAATTTTCCCTCCCATAAACTGTAATTATTTTATCAAAATATACCATGCGTGTCAAGAAATTTAAATATTTTTATTTAAATTGTTCCACGTGGAACAGTTTAATATTGTAAATAAATCTTTTATTAAAATCCTTTTTGTTCCACGTGGAACATTTTTTATTAAATAGTTGATTTTGAGCCTAAATATGTGATTTTTTAGTGTTTTTCTTACAATTTAATTTATTTTTTAATTTTATTGTTATACTATATAATTTATATTCAAATTTATTGAAATCATCCTAATGCAAATGGCTTTTTCTTTAAAAATATTAAATTTAATACCAGTTTAATTTATTTGTTGTTAAATTATTATCAGGTTAAAATAAATCATATTGTTAAGAAAAATACTTGGTGTTTTATTGTTATATTTTCAAACCGTCTGTCTTGATTATAGATTTAATCAACTAATAATATAATATCCATCATGCAATGTGTTATTAAAAAATTTAAAAGTATTTTTTATGTGTTTATAATTGTTTTAAGTATTTTGTGGGATGGTTCTATCGATTATACTCATCAAATAAACAGATTTTGTGATATTATATTTATTTATCATCCAAATTCTTTTATTGGTATCAATTATTTTATATAAAAAGGGGAGATAAGTATTCAGGTGTGGTGAATATATATAATTTATCTCAATATCTCTATAATAAAACATAAAATTCATTCCTTTACAATTTTTTAGGTTATCAAAGCCTTTTAATTTGATTGAAAAAGATTCATATTTAGTAGTTCAAGAATAGACCAAATTTTTTTCACTGGTTTTTATAAATTTAGTGTATTGTTAATTGTAACAACTTCAATTATTTAGTTGACACTCATAAATCAGAATTGTTATTCACAATAAAAAAATGTTCCATGTGGAACATTTTTGAATTTGATTAAAAAATTTATTGTTTTGACAAAAATTCATCACACAATGATTTGTAAGCCAAAGCCCCTTTGCTTTTTCCGTCATATAACATAATTGGTTTGCCATGGCTTGGACTTTCTGCTAAACGGATATTTCTTGGAATAGTCGTGGTGTAAACTTTTGTGTTAAAATATTTTTTTATTTCATCAGCGACCTGAGAAACAAGGTTGCTCCTATTGTCTTTCATAGTCAATAGCACTCCCTCAATATCAATTTCTGGATTAAGGTGCTTTTTGATAAGACGCACAGTATTCATAAGTTGTCCCAATCCTACAAGCGCAAAATATTCACACTGAATTGGTATTATGATTGAATTGGTAGCAGTTAGAGCATTTACCGTTAGTAAACCTAATGAAGGAGGGCAGTCAATGAAAATATAATCATAATTATCTTTAATTGAATCCAGCGCTTCTTTCAAAACTTTTTCTCTATTTTCTACATAAACCAAATCAACTTCAGCGCCTGAAAGATCTACAGTTGACGGAATAACGTCAAGAGTTTTAACTACAGACGGGTAAATTGCTTCTTTTATATTTATTTCACCCAACAAAACTTCATAAATTGAGTTTTTGCCTTTTTCAAGC
>DNPJ01000025.1 GCA_003501485.1 Bacillota bacterium | reverse complement strand
GCTGTCGCTCATGGCTTTCTCCGGCTGTGTAGAAACAACCTGAATTATTCATTCAACAACCAGATATTGTATGCACAAGTCGTCATATTTGCTTCCGTTGTACACATCAAGGATTTCAAGCTCATATTCACCGCCTTTTCCCAGTTCTGTCAAGGAAAATCTCTGTTCCTCTTTTGTGTCGCTGATGGATACTGTTTTTGACTTTTTTGTCTGCTGGTTTGTGATTTTCAAAGCCTTTAAACGACTGTTTTTCTCGTAGTAATCGGGATGGGCTTTATCCTGGTATCCGTTCATGATTATTAAGTTTTCTGGATTCTCATACTCAAATTCTTTTATTGATATTATATCTCCAATCCCATTTCCGTTGCCGCTTGCCCACGGCAGTTCTTCCTTGCGCTGCAGGTGTTCCGGCTCGTAGGTTGTCGTGCCCTCAGTAAGGTAAGAGGTGGAATGATAAACACTATCATAACACTGATTTATTAAACTAGTTATAAAAGGATAAAAATTATAATCAATATGAAATAGAACAGGTACCAAAAAAGCAATTTGTGAATAATCCAAATAAAAAGGCGGATTTTCTATTCTATAATTTGTATAACAAACATCAAAATAATCTGTAAAAGTATATATATTATTAATTCTTTTTAATTTTGATATTTCTCGAGAGTTATTAAAAACAGGAGTATTTTTTGTATTCATATCCAATACAAACTTCCGCCCTGTTCCAAGGTTTATAATAATTTGATTATTTATCGTTTGCATCTCTATAGTATAATTTGTACTATCAGAATTAATATATTTTTTAGAATTTGAATAATAAATATTGCAAATCAATTTATTATCATTAAACCATCTCCAACAATCATCTTCATGTACCATTCTCTGATGCCATGATTCTTCATTATCTTGAAAAAATAAATCATAAGAAGCCCCTTTGTGATTAATAGTAATATTAATATCATCTGATATAACTGAAGATAAATAACCATCTTTGTCAAATTTTAATACAGTTTTTTTATCAATTGAAGTTATTCCTTGGTCTGAAAGAGAAGTAAGTTTATTTTTCAAAATTGTAGTGTATTCCGAACAATAAATAGTATACAAAAGAGAAAAGAATAGAAAACAAATTAAAAATTTCTTATTCATTTTATTTTACCTCCAATTCAATATTACCTTTAACATTCAGATAGTTGGATAGAACATCAACAATCAAATAAACATCTAAATTGCAAATTCTTATACATCCAAGTGTTGTTCCCATATAATCATTTGTTCCTTTTCTAGCATCTAATTTTTCTACTTCGGATAAATTTTCTACAATTTTTCCTGTTCCTCCATGTATCAATAAATGACCATCCTCAAACACTTCATTTTCACTTTTATCGTTTTTTATTTCTTCCCAGTCAATCAAGATTTTATTATCATCTTTTTTTGCTTTATAGCCAGTAACATTTCTAATAGCATTTGTTCTAATCTTGTATGGTCCGTATTCTTCAGTACCATTTTTTTCAAAAGCAGTAATTTTCCAGTTACCGGTAGGGAATTTCCCTGGCTTATAAGGAACAATCGGTTTTCCTTTACTGTTAGGCATTGTATACATTGGATATGAATTAAGTTCTCCACTAGCTGTTGGCCATTGTCTTTTCTTCTGCCTGTTGCTTGCCTTTACAGCAAACAGCCTCTCTGTTTTTCCATCCATACTTTTATGTCTCTCCAAAATTAAGTTACTTTGTATATAAAATTAAAATTACATCATTCTGTGTAGAAAAGAACAATTTCTTTTATTTTTTCATCTTGATAGATGAATCTAAGCACATTCCGGGGTTCTTTCCATGGAGACTCTGTTCTTAGTGGATAATAATAATCATAAAAAAAACTTTCATCGTCAAATTTCCCTGCAAAATCAGGTTGTCTATTATAGATTTTATATAATTCTTTTATTGAAATTCCAACACTTATATTTCCGCTCAATTTATAACATGACGATTGAATATCTATAGACAAAATTCTACCATTGATAAAGCAAATTTCAAGTCCCTTAGTTGAAAAGAAATCTTGGTTTGTTTCTGTTATATGATATAATTTTTCAATTTTTGCCTGTGGATCATTTAATGAAAATTCTATATTTTTCTTTGTATCCTTTATAGAAAAAATATCTTTATTTTCTGAAAAGCAGCTCGTAAAACATACCATAAAAAATAGTGCAATAAATTTTACTTTCATTTTTTATCTCCAAAATTTATGTAATCCCTAGGATTCTTCTTTTTATTATCAATTCTAATCTCAAAATGAAGATGAGGACCTGTTGAATTTCCAGTTTCCCCCATAAGTCCAATTATATCGCCTTGTTTGACAGAATCTCCTATTTTTAATGAAGAAGCTTCTTTTAAATGTGCATATAAAAGATAGGATTTCCAGCCTCTTCCATTATTATCAATTATCAGATAATTTCCATAAGGAGATTCTATATCTGATTTTGGCTTATCTAGAACAATGCCTGTTCCTGCCGAATAAATTGGAGTACCTTCTATATTTGCAATATCTATTCCTCCATGATTAGGTAATGTAGTTTTTCCGTTTTTTGCAGACAAAATATCTCTTGTACCAAACTCACTTATAATATGCCCTTTTGCAGGAACTATTAAATCTAATTTTGAATCACTTACTTCCTCCTGACAATTTAAAATTTTATCAAATTCATTAATTGTTCTTTCTCATTTTTTCATTATCTTCTACAGTCAATAATATTTACTGATATAATCATTCGGATTTGAACGAATCTTTCCAACCAATACTTCAATATATTTTTTTCCTTTTTGTGTATATTCCTTGATTTGCTCATCAGATAGTTCGACTTCAATTTCATATAAACCTACAGTTCCACACATTACTGATAAAACATATTTATCATTATTTTTTATTAATTGATAATTCCAACGTTCATTTATTATTATTTCCATATTTCTGTTTCCTTATAATTTCCTATTAATAGGTCAAAATTCGAGTTTCTG
>DNPJ01000008.1:910-3089 GCA_003501485.1 Bacillota bacterium | reverse complement strand
GTTTTTTATTTTGCATGTGTTTTTCGATATTCTAGTGGTGTGATATTTGTAAAATGTTTAAATACGCGATTAAAATGACTAGAAGAAGAAAATCCTAAGTAACCACTAATCAAAGAGATAGATTTATTAGAATATTTTAAAAGATTTTTTGATTCATTGATCTTAATAGATAAAATGAATTCGCTTAAAGGTAAGCGTAAAAAAAGCCGTCTGTTTAATTAGACGACTTTTTGCTAAACATCAATTGAATATTTTTAGACCAAGGCAAATAATCAATAGGATTTAAATTGTTTTTACTTCCAAATTCATTAAATAAGTATATTAAGTAATCTTCAGGATTAATATTATTTTCAATTGCAGTTTTTAATAATGAATAATAAGCACATGTAACTATAGCTCCATTTTCAGTAAAACTAAACATCCAGTTTTTTCTACCAATTACTATGCTTTTAATTTTTCTTTCGCTCTCATTGTTGTCTAATTCAAGTCTTCCATCTAAAAATATATTATATAAGTAATACTTCATATTTTTTGCAAACGAAAGTGCCTTACCAAATAGTGATCTTGGTAATGCAATATCAATATCATTATCTATTGACTCAAAGAATGAATCCATTATAGGCTTAAGTTCTTCAAGCCTTTTTTCTTTAATTGTTTCATAGTCAGAATATTTATTAGTAATATTATGATCTACTTTATACATTTCGGATATCATATCAATGTATTTGTTTACTGCTAAATTTTGAGTGTTTTTATTTCCAAGACTTTTGATTACATCAGTAAACTTTCTTCTAACATGAACCATACATATTATATTTGTTATATTAGGAACATTTAAATAAGAATCATATCCATCACTTATTAGATATCTTTTATTTGTTCCTAAATTGCTTACTAATGTGCCTCTAGAACGATCACCTACTGCATAATATGTTGCAGGATTATATCCATGCCCTGTAGAAAAAGCCCATATGTAGTAATTTTGTCTTTCTTTGGAATTATTCTTTATTCCTTTTATAACTGTTAATGGTGTTTCATCAGATCTTGTTATCTCGGAATTTACTATATAATTCTTTATTTCATCAACAACTGGCTTTATTAAATCAAATGATTTAATTATTACATTTGATAGGTATTGTCTAGTTAATGGAACATTCTTTAATTGAAATTCCTTCTCTTGCCTATATAATGGCAAACTATTTACAACTTTATTATATATTACATGAGATAATAATTCAGATGATATTGCTGTCTTTCCTAATGGATTCTTCAATGTATTATCAGCACGTACTAATGTCCTTTCACCATTTTTTATTGTTTCATATATATGTATATGTGTTTCTTGGATTATATATTGCTCTGGAACGTATTTTAATGTCTTTACTATTTCATCGCTATTTATATCTCGATATCCTTCTTTATCAATTGTCATATGATTGATTTCTTTTTTAAATAGTGACTCATCCATTTCATTTATAAAATTTGATGCTTTTTTTATTACTCTTTTATGCTCACCAACAATTATTTCTTTGGGCTCATCTTGTTCAAGCTTATATTGAGCATTTAATAATTCTGTTTCATCAAATAACGATAATTGCAAATATTCTTTTTGTTCAGCTTTTCTTGCAAACATTTCCATTTGTCTTAATTTCAACAATTCTTTTAATCTTGCAATTTCAAGATTTGCTTCAACAAGTTCTTTGTTAGTTGAAGTTAATTTGCTATTTGTATTAACTAATTCTTCAGTTAAATTTGCTAATTTATTGAGTAATTCATCGTATGATTCTTTAGTAATTAATTCTTTCTTTTCCATATAAATATTATACCATATTTAATAAGAAAAATCACGAAAAAACTACGATTTTATCATACTTTTTACGTGATTTTTTAGTTATATTATTAAAGATTTTTTTACTTCTTTATGATAGTTTTTTGGTGTTATGCTTAATCCATCTAATAACCATTCTAATTGCTTGTATGTTATTTCTAACAAATTATTTTGTTCCTTTATCCAAATGTATTTGCTTTCTTCCAATCGATGATATATCAACCAAAATCCATCTCCACCCCAATACAATATTTTTATCTTGTCTTTGCTTCTACACATAAATACTACTGCTACATTATCCATTATATTAAATTCAGGATTTATCATTTTTAGTTTCAAACATAATGAATC
>DNPJ01000008.1:0-823 GCA_003501485.1 Bacillota bacterium | reverse complement strand
GTTTCTCTTTTATACATTTAAACACGCCTTTATTATTATTTTAATCAATTCTTCATTTAATTGATTAAAAGCAAATGTTAAGTCATTTATTTTAAATGTAATTATTGATGGATTATCATCAATTTCTTTTATCGGTGTAATTGCTTTACTTACCTTTAATTCTTTGTTCTTAGTTTTCCACTTAATAGTATAAAATGAACTTGGCTTTACATCATTTTCATTACACCATGCAGTAATACTAATGCCTCTCTCTTTTATTTCTTGTGTTGCTCTTTCAAATTGTTCTTTTGTCATTTTATTGACCTCCTTCATTTGAAAGTATATTACAGTCCTAATTCATTTTAAATTGACGGTTTTTTTGACGCTTACGCTTAAAGTCATATTTGTTTCTTTTTTAACGCGTTCAAATAATACACTTTTACTTGTATATAAAGAAGAACATATGTCTTTTGAANNTGTGACGCTTACTGTTAAAATAGTAAGCGGAAATTAAAACAAATTTAATTTAAATATATAACAATAGTCTTGTAATAATAAAAACTCCGGATTGTAAGATATGTGAAATATTATAGGGGATGGTATAATGGTTAAGTATTTCTATTTATTAGAATTTATATGTGATACTAAGGATTGTGTTAATAATGCAATTTTAGTGGTGTTTTCGTCGCAAAAAAAGAAGAAGCAAAAAATGAAGTAAAATTTTTAAAAGAACATTCTAGAATAGGCTCGTAATATCCAAATGATTTTGAGATTTCTGAACAAAATGTAGATTTGTATAATGATTGAAAATTTGGATTATAATTTTGATTATGACTAATTTGTT
>DNPJ01000053.1 GCA_003501485.1 Bacillota bacterium | reverse complement strand
GGTGGTTTATTTTATTTGATTTATACACCTAGTAGAAGGTAATTATGAAAAACGAAAATATTAGAAAATTATCAGGGACAGCTTTATTCACCGCTTTAGTGGTTGTCCTTCAACTTTTATCAAACTATATTTCCTTTGGTCCTGTTAATATCACATTATCATTGACACCGATTGTTTTAGGTGCTCTTTTATATGGCCCAATTGCGGGTGGATTTTTAGGGCTTGTTAATGGAGCAATTGTCTTAACTGCTCCATCTACTTTAGGCACTTTTATGCCATATAATCCAGTCGCAACAGTATTTATTTGTTTGCTTAAAACTACTATTGCAGGTGTTGTTACAGGATTTATACCGATGATTTTTAAGAAAGGGAAGTTACGTATATTTGGAGTCATATTAGCTTCCTTACTTGTTCCAATAATTAATACAGGTTTATTTGCGCTTGGATCAGTTATATTCTTTATGGATATTTTTGGAAGCGTTGAATATTTATTTTTAACTGCAATTGGGATTAATTTCTTAATTGAATTTGGTATTAACGCTTTGCTTTCACCAACAATATATTTCTTATTCGATTTTTATAAAAAACGTTATCAACAAGAATAATTTTTAAGATTTATTTATTATTTTGCTTAATTTTTATTGATAAAACACCTTTTGCAACCAATAGTTGCTAAAATGAAAACTAGAATTGGTAGTGCAACCAAACGCAACTAAGTTATGATAATTCCAGAAACGAAGGAGAAGTAAAATTATGAATATTGAAATCGCAAATCGCTTAGTAGAATTAAGAAAGAAAAACAACTTAAGTCAAGAAGAACTCGCTGATAAATTAGGATTATCAAGACAAGCTGTAAGTAAATGGGAACGCGCAGAAGCAAGTCCTGATACAGATAATCTTATTTGTTTAGCAAAAATCTATGGTGTATCACTAGATGATTTATTAAACACCGATCAATCAGTTGAAGACATTGCTAAAGAAACAAAAGAAAAAGAATCTGAAAAGGATGAAAAAGAATCTTCGTCTGAAGATAAAGGAAAAGAACAAGTAAGTATTGGTCCAGGACATATATATGTTCATAACGATAAAGAACATGTCGATATCGGACTTGGTCACATTCACGTAATTGATGAAGATGGAAAAGAAGTTCATATTGGTAAAGGACACTTTGAATATCCTGAAGATGACAAAAAGGAAAAGAGAGTTACATCTATAGTATTTCTTGGTACCCTTATTCTTGCTTTAGTAGCATATTTGTTGATGGGATTTTTATTGAATACAAGTTGGACTTATGGAGCATCTAATTCAGGATGGGCTCTTGGATGGATGGTGTTCTTTGTTCCGTTTATTGTTTCATCAATTGTTGATGCAATATTAAATAAAAAAGCAAAAAAGTTTAATATTGCTTTCTTAACTACTAACGCCTATCTCATATGCGGATTATGTTTTGGTTTATGGCATCCAACATGGGTGATATTTCTTGCAATTCCAGCTTACTACATTATTGTTGGCGGAATTGAAAAAGCTATTCAAAATAAAAAAGAAAACGATTAATGAGGGTAATTCCTCATTTTTTGTTTGTAATATATCGTAAACGCTTACAATTCGTTGTTGTTATTTATTAAATTATCAATATAATTATTAATGTAATTAAATGAGGTTGAATATGAAAGAATTATTAAAAAAATTAAATAACTTCCGCCTTTTCTCTTTGCTACTTGCTCTTGGCAGTGCTGTTGAAGTGATCCTAGTCGTAATTGGATTAATACTTTATCAAACAAGCGGAACTGGAGAAGATGTTGTTACACACGAACCTATAATTGTAAATGCATTTAACAATAATCAAATTGCGGGAATGTTTTATTTCTTTGAAGCCACAATTATTATTGTGCTTGCTGTGGTAACAATTTATAAAGCCATTCCTTATCTATTCGCAAAACAAAAATTAAATCCAATGATTTCATTAGGATATATCAATGCCGCTGGTGGAGTGTTTACACTTGCATTCGTTATTCAAATTATTTATCTTCTTGCAACTGAAACAAGTAGATATGTAGCTGGTTTTGTAATTATTATTGTTCTTGGCATTCTTGTTGCTATTTATAACGGACTTCTTGTTTATCCAAATATTAAATGCAATTTCTATTGCCCTGAACCACAAAAGAAATAAATATACAGGTATCAACTACGTCTCTATTAATAGAGATGCATACTTGAAATACATTATTTAGATGTTTATAATAATCGTGTTTTATCAAAGGAGTAAATTATGCGTAAAATAATATCACCAATTATCAATCTTGTATCCTTGATTCTTGTTGGCATTGCTTATGGTCTTGCTGGATTAACAGCTGCAAACGATGTCGCGGGAAATGGTGTTGGCAGTTATTATCAACTAGTATGGGATAATGTTAATACATTTAATTTAGTAGGATTCTTCTTAATGATTGCCGCAACAGTATTTGTATTCTTGACATTTATTCCAAAAGGAAGAAAATTCATTGCGATTCTTGCAGGAGGACTTTTAATAGCTGCTGGCGTTATGGCACTTCTTGCCCCAGGCCAAGTTGCACAAAACCATCTTCCACTCACAAGCCAACCTGGTTTAATTGGAATGTCTGTTCTTCTATTCGTCGCTGGTGGATTTTCACTTATCATATCCGCTCTTGAATTTGCTTTAGGAAAAAAAGAATAATTTAAAATTTAAATTGCAAAAGAGGTCGATTGACCTCTTTTATTTTTTTGATTTAGGAAAAGCTATGAATATATCTACGAATTTATAAAATCGCAAAAAAGTGCAAAGTTGCACTAAATTGCGATTTTTAATAACTAAATTATTGAAATTTAAAAACATACATGCAATAATGAAATCGCAAAAAAGTGCAAAGTTGCACTAAATTGCGATTTTGAGGTAAAAAACATGATTAAACGAGATTTCTACTTAAATCAATTAATTTATAAACGACATTCTTCAAAAGTTAAAATTATCACAGGTTTAAGAAGGTCTGGAAAATCATATCTTTTGTCACATTTATATAAAGACTTTTTATTAAAAGATGGAGTTAAAAACGAACAAATTATAATTATCGAATTAGATGATGAAATAAATGATGATTTGTTGAAAAAAGGTAAATTAAGAGAATATGTTGAAAAGAAGGCTCCCGACGAAAATACCCAATACTATATTTTTATAGATGAAATTCAACTTGCTGAAGATTTTGTCCGTGCAGTTAATTCATTGAATAAACATCCGAATTACGATATCTATATTACAGGCAGTAATTCTAAGTTTTTGTCAAAAGATATCAATGATCAGTTTAAAGATAGAGGAACCGAAATCAACGTTAGACCTTTGTCGTATTCTGAATTTTATGAAGCATACGCAAAAGATAAACGTTTTGCAATGCAAGATTACTTAAAGTACGGGGGAATGCCTGGATTATTCGAAGAAGAAACCGATTTTGCAAAAGAAAAATATCTAAATAATTTAATGGAAAAAGTTTATGTCGATGATATAAGAAAAAACATTAACACATATTTAGTTGATGAGTTATCAGCTACTGTTGATGCTTTGTGCTCTTTAACAGGAAATTTAGTTAACCCATTAAATATGGCAAATTATCTTTCAACTACAAGAAGAATTAAAATAGATCATGAAACTATTTCTAGATTCTTTGAAGGCATTACCGATGCTTTTTTATTCGATCAAGTTAAAAGATTTGATATTAAAGGGAAGGCATATTTGACAAGTCAATCCAAATATTATTGCCAAGATATCGGACTTAGAAACGTTAGATTAAATTTTAGAGAGCAAAACCAAGGATTTTTAATTGAAAATGTAATTTATAATGAATTAGTTACAAGAGGATATAGAGTTGATGTTGGCTTTATCAATCAAAGAAGAAAAAAAGATAATAAGTATCAATTTGCTCAATTAGAAGTTGACTTTGTAGCTAGAAAATTAAGCAAAGAATACTATATTCAAATAATGAATGATTTGCCTAATGGAAAACATTTAGAAAATAAATATACCGCTCTTATAAAAGTACCTGGTTCATTTAAGAAAATCATCGTTATAAATAAGCCGTTGATATCATATACAAACGAACTTGGAATCTTAATAATTTCGCTTGAAGAATTCTTGCTAAATTTAAATAGTCTTGATTTATGAGAGAAAATTATTTATGCATCGCTTAAAAAATATTGCAATTTAGTGTAAAAACTATTATAGTTTTATCAATCAAGGAAACTTGAGATACTCTGAAAAAGAGTGGCTGATGGCCACTCTTTGTCTTTAATAGGGGAATTTTATGAACATTGAAAAACAAATCTTAGAACTTATTGAAAAGCCAATTAATGATCTTGGATATGAAAATGTTTCAGTCACATATAAACGTGAAAATGGAACAAATTATCTCCGTGTCTTAATTGATAAAGATGATGTTATTTCTCTTGATGATATCGTAAGAGTTAATGATTTAATATCACCAATTCTTGATGAAAAAGATTTGATTGAAGAAGCATATATTCTTGATGTTTCTACTTATGGAGCGGAAAAAAGCATCGACGTTAATAAACTAGAAAAATATGTAGGAAAATATGTTCGTGTTCATTTAACAAATCCTTATAAGGGAGAAAACTATCTCGAAGGAAGTCTAGACAGCGTTTCCTCCGATATAGTTTCTTTGACATATAGAGTAAAAAGCCGTCTTATTAAGGCGGAGCTTAATCGAAAAGATATCGATAAAGCAAGACTTGCCATCAAATTCTAATTAGGAGGAATTATATCAAATGGATGGAAAAATATTTTTAGAAGCTCTCGACGAACTCGAGGCTCAAAAGGGCATTTCAAAAGAATCGATTCTTGATGCTTTAAAAGAAGCTCTTAAAAAAGCGTATATTAAAGAAATCGATGGTGATGATGATGCAGATATTCGTGTTGAAATCACTGACAGTGAAATCAACATGTGCATTGGTAAAACAGTTGTCGACGAAGTAATTGTTGATTATCAAGAGATATCTCTTGAAGACGCTAAAAAGATTGACAAAAATATCAAACTTGGTGATACATGTCTAATTCCTGTTAGTGTTGAATCACTTAGAAGATTTACCGCTAACGCAGTTAAATCAATTTTGAAACAAAAATTAGCGGAAGCTGAAAAGCGTGCTTTGTATGAGACAAACAAAGATAAGATTAACGAAATGATTACTGGTGTTGTTGAAAAAAGTGATGACCGTGGCGTATTAGTAAGTATTGGTCGCGCATCAGTGTATTTAACACGTCGCGATTTAATCGGTGATGAAAAATTTGACGCCGGAGAATCTATCCGTATGTTTGTCGCTAATGTGAGTTCAAATGAAAAAGGGCCAATGATTAAAGTTTCACGTTCCGATCCTGGATTTTTGAAAAAATTATTCGAAGAAGAAGTTCACGAAATTTATGACGGAACTGTTATTATTAAAGCTCTAGCTCGTGAAGCAGGAATTCGTAGCAAAATTGCTGTCTATAGCAACGATCCTAATGTCGATTGTGTTGGAGCGTGTATCGGGGTTAACGGTATTGCTATTAAGAAAATTGTCGAACAACTTGGAAATAAAGTTAAAGACAAAGAAAAAATCGATATCATTCAATACACACCAAACGAAGCTCTTTATATTGTCGACGCACTTAGACCAGCAACTGTAACACATATTCATCTTGATAATGAACCAGGTGAAGATGGGAAGAAGAAAGCAATTGCCATTGTTCAAGATGGGCAATTATCCCTTGCTATTGGTAGAAAAGGCGCTAATGCACGTGTTGCATGTCGTTTAACAGGTTGGTCTATTGATATTCATGAAGAAAAAGAGATGGATAATTTATCGGATATTCCATTTAAGAGTGTTGAACAACTCCGTGAAGAAGACAAAGAACGCATTAAAAAGGAAAATTACGAAAGATATCTTGCCCAAATCAAAGCTCAAAATAAAGTTGAAGAAGAAGCTAAAAGTGAACCAGTTACAGTTTCTGGTATTGAAAAGAGCAAACCTCAACAAATTCTTGATGAAGATATAATCGATACACCAAAAGAAGAAATTAAAGTTGAAGAAAAAGTCGTTGAACCAGTCAAGGAAGAAAAAGTTGAAGAAAAAATTGAACCAAAAGTAGTTCAAACAACAACAACTCTTGAAAGTCTTGAAAAGGCTCTTGAAAGTGACAAGAAAGATACAGCTTTCAAAGCAACTCACAAAACGAGTAAACGTCCTCATAACATTACTGACAAAGAAATGCCACATGAGGAAGTTAAAACTGATGAAAAGAAAGTCGTTCCTCAAATGGATATTTATACTAAAGAAGAACTCGAAGATCTCGACAATGAGGATTTCGATGATATGGTCGATTATGACGATGATGAAGACATCGACTATGATGAATACGATAAATATTACGACGATGATGAAAAATAGGATTTAAAGCATTATGAAGAAGATACCTTTAAGAAAATGTGTTGTCACAAACAAGATGTTTGAAAAAGAACATCTTCTTCGTGTATGCAAAAATTCTAATAACGAAGTTTTTGTAGATTTAACAAACAAAGCACCTGGTAGAGGTGCATATGTGTTAAAAGATAAAGATGTTATATTAAAAGCTCAAAAGAATAAAATTTTTGAAAAAGTATTTCAATGCGAAATACCTGAGCAAGTATACATCGATCTTTTAAAAGAAATAGATTAGAAAGGAGAAATGCTTATGGCAAATAAACAAAAAAATGATTTTAGACGCAGCAACATCCCTTCAAATGCTAATAACAAAAATCAAAACGCAAATAAGGTTAATAATGGTGTTTTTGTATACACTCGCAATATGAGCGTTGGTGAACTTGCAAAACAACTCAATCTTAATGCGACAGATATCATCAAATTCTTATTTTTAAATAAGAAAATGGTTACAATTAACCAAACACTTGATGATGAAACAATTGGATTAATATGTCTTCAATTTGGATATGATTTCAAAAAAGAAAAATTAATCAGCGAAGAAAATTTCGAAGAAATGGAAATCGTTGATAAACCAGAAGATCTAAAACCAAGAGCGCCTATTGTGACTATAATGGGTCACGTTGACCATGGTAAAACAACACTTATCGACGCGATTAGAAATTCTCGCCTTGTCGATAGTGAGGTTGGTGGTATTTCCCAAGCTATTGGTGCTTATCAAAAAGAAATTGATGGTCAAAAAATTACATTCATTGATAC
>DNPJ01000143.1:29454-33851 GCA_003501485.1 Bacillota bacterium | reverse complement strand
ACAGGAGCATCAATAACCGCAATTAAAGACGGAAAATGTGTGGCTACATCAATGGGATTAACACCGCTTGGTGGAATTATGATGGGAACGCGTACTGGTGATTTAGATCCGTCAGTAATGAATTATTTATGCACATGCACTGGCAAAAGTGTTGAAGAGATGTATCAAATATTTAACAAAAAATCTGGTTTTTTAGGAGTTAGTGAAATCTCTAATGACTCACGTGATGTTTTAGCGGCATGTGAAAAAGGTGATGAAAAAGCTATATTAGCAAATCAAATATTTATTCGCCGTATTGCAGATTTTATTGGACAATATTTTGTTCGCCTCGGTGGAGCGGATTTAATTATTTTCTCTGCTGGAATTGGAGAAAACTCCGCTATAACAAGAGAACAAGTTGTCGACGAAATTAAAGATGCATTAAATGTTGAAATTGATAAAGATCTCAATAATCAAATTCACGGTAAAGAAGCTTTAATCTCAACCCCAAATAGTAAAATTAAAATCGCTGTTATTCCTACAGATGAAGAGGTTATGATTGCAAGAGATACTTACTTCTTCTATCAAAAAGAACACAATTAGATAACATAAAAACGACTCATGACACACCGGAATGAGTTGTTTTTATATACGCGCGCGCGTAGATTAATAATGCTTGACTTAAAAAATATTATTAATAATATATATAAAAGTTAACGAAAGGAGTTTACTAATTATGAAAAAAAATTATATTAAGACACTTCCTATTGCTCTTGTTGGGTTACTTGCACTTGCAGGATGTGACAATAATGAAGAACCAAACCTTGGAAAATTCGTCAGCAATTTAAAGGTTGGTGAGCTTACAGAAGAAGAAGTTGCGCCTTTGTTCGAAAACAATCTTCTTGCATCAAACAACAAAAACATTCGATTCGCAGAATATACTTTTACAGAATATTCGCCACGTTGGCAATATAACGATGGTCTAGATGAAGAATTATATGAACAATATGTTCACAATGTTGATGAGACATATACCTTTAGAAGATATGACAATGATGTCGTTGTAACAACAGAAGATGTCACTCGTTATGATTATGATAAGTCTCAATATGATCCTAATGATTCATTCTCAACAGGATTATCAAAAACCGCTGTAACATATAACGGCAAATCAATAATTTATGCTGAAAAACCAAGCGAAGAAAACGAAGAAGGCTCTCTTACTTGTATTTATACACGTAACAACAAAGCTTCCGACCCGTATTCATTTGTTGATAAAACTGAATATAACGAAGATTTGATGGATCAAATCATTCATGGTGGCGCAGGCGGAGTTGAAGCTATGTATGATGTTCAAGCAAGTATTGAAAATGTAAAAGATTCTTATGACTCTTATGCAAGTGGTTTGAAAGATGTTTATGAAAATCTTCTCGATACAAAATATACAAAAAATGAAGATGGTTCATTAGAAGTTGTTTATTCCGCTAGATTATTCATGACACCATGGTCAGCAGAAGCAAACTGGGCTTATGAAGAAGTTGATGGAGTTAAAACAAAAACCACAAATGCATACGATGGAATGTATGTCAAAATCGGATATGTTTTCTCTTTCTATCTAAAAATTGTAGATGGTTTTGTTTCAAACGCACAATTTATTCATTTTGGTATCACCGCTTATCTTTTAAAAGATAATAATTGGAAATCCGGCGATCCAACACCAAATGTAGATTTAACAGCTGAGGAACTTTCAAAACTTGATTTAGTTCAAACTGATACATTAGCGGATGGAAGCGCGAACAATGTTCAAGGTGGAATTATGAGCAATAATCCATATACATTTGAAATATTAAAAACTGATGGCGAAAATCTTGGAAATTATCGCAAGACAATGCCAAAAGAAAGCGATTATCGTGTTTCAGATCCATCAGATTATGGTTGCTGGTTCAATATTCAACAAGATTTACGCGAATAATTAACAAATCCAAATGAAGGCACATTAATTTGTGCCTTTTTTATTTAACTTTTTTTCTAGTCTTTAAATTCATACTAGTTACTCTTGTATTTGTTAATAGTTGATAAAAATTCATCTTTTTACTAAAATAATGCGTTATGAAGAACGATTTAGACTTTGAAATTATTAATAAAGAAAAGCAATATGAAAGCGATTATAAAAAAGTAATCAATGAAATAAAATATTTTAAAAAAATAGCTATTTTCAGGCATGTCAAGCCTGATTATGACGCTATTGGGTCTCAACTAGGAATGTTTTATTTTATAAAAGATAATTTTCCAGATAAAGATGTTATTTATATTGGAGAAGATCACGTTACTTTAACTCCTAGATGCTTTCCATACATGATGAAAATTGATGATGATTGGTTTAACGATGAATTTTTAGCAATTATTGTTGATACGTCGACTTATGATAGAGTCAGCGATAATAGGTACATAAAAGCCACGAAAACAATCAAAATCGACCACCATCCCAATGTTAATCCCTATGGGGAAATTCAAATTATAGATGACACTATTTCAGCATGCGGAGAACTAATAGCTAATTTCCTTATAAAACAAGAAGAATACAAAATCACCACAAATTGTGCTTCATATTTATTTAAAGCAATCGTTGGTGATTCAAACCGCTTCTTAAATAGTGATGTCAATGCACATACATTTGCGGTCGCTGAATTTTTAATACATCAAGGAATAAATATCAACCAAATATATAATCAAATGTATAAAGAGGATATTTCCGCTTTAGATTTTGCTAAATGGGTTTTAGATAATTATCACATTACAAAAAAAGGTGTTGCTTATTATATTATCGATAAAGACCAAGTTGACGTTTTGCATTTAAAAGCAGAACAAGGGAAAGATTGCCTTTATTTATTTGACCATTTCGATAATATTCATATTTGGGTTTCGATTACTTATGATAATGATAAAAACCTTTATCGAGTATCACTTAGAAGCGATAATGTATCAATAGAGAATGTTGCGACTAAATATCGCGGAGGCGGACACGCTCAAGCAAGCGGAGCGAAATTGCTCTCGCTTGATGAACTACCATCAATGATAAAAGATTTAGATGACTTATTATAAGTCGTCTTTTTTTATTAAAAATGAGACTAACAAAATCATTTCCCTACAACTTTTTATTTACTTAATGTAAAATAAAATTATGAATTTTGTTCCACTTCATGTTTATAGTTGCTATTCGTATCTAAAAAGCGCTTTAAGAATTGACGATTATATTAAACAAGCAAAACAACTTGGATATGAATTCTTATCTTTAACTGATTCAAATAATTTAACAGGTGTCCCAAAATTCGTACATGCTTGTAATAAAGCCGGCATTAAACCACTTATAGGAGAAGACGTTTTTCTTTCAAATTCTCTTATAACCATTATTGCGATAAACGAAAATGGTTATAAAAATCTTTTGCATATCTCATATTTAAGCAAAATTAATGCAAACATAACGATTGATGATGTTAAACATGAATTGGATGATATCGTTTTTATATTATCTACGAACACACCATTATTTAGAGAAATGTTTTTTGGAGAAAATAGAATAAAAGATTTTTCCAACCTTTCAAGAGGAATTAAACATTTCTTTATTGGTTTGGATGACGCAAATAGAAGTGATTTTATAGCATTTAGAGAATTTTTTAATAAATACGCTTATGACTTAATTGCTTTTCCAGTCATTAAATATCTAAAAAAAGAAGACGCTATATCTCTTAGAATACTTGAGGCAATTGACCACAAAGACACGCTTCAAGAAAAAACAGCTGTTGGAATTGAATATATAAAAAGCGAAGAAGAATTGTCTGATATCTATTTTGAAGATGAGATTAATAAAACAACTAAAATCGCTGAAATGATAAATTTTGACTTCATCAAAAAAAGAGGAATGATATTGCATTTTCAAAATGATGAAAATCTTACAAGCGATGAATATTTAAAGAAAATATGCCTTGAAAACTTAAAAAAGAAGAATATAAATGATGAAGAATATATTTTACGTTTAAATTATGAATTAGATGTAATCAAAGAAATGGGTTATAGCGATTATTTTCTTCTCGTTTCAGATTACGTTAATTATGCGAAAAATAACAATATACTCGTCGGGCCCGGGCGTGGAAGTGCGGTAGGTTCACTTGTTTCATATGCGTTAAACATTACACAATGCGATCCAATAAAATACAATCTTATTTTTGAACGTTTTCTTAACAAAGAAAGACAATCTCTTCCTGATATAGATGTTGACTTCGAAGATACAAGAAGAGATGAAGTTGCTACTTATTTGAAAAACAAATATGGAAATAATCGTGTTAGCAAAGTTTTAGCGGTTCAAAGATTTGGCGCTAAGCAAGCACTAAACGATATCGGTCGTGTATTTAATTACGAAA
>DNPJ01000143.1:3056-29402 GCA_003501485.1 Bacillota bacterium | reverse complement strand
GCATTAAAAAAGATGAAGAAAAATTATCTTTAAGAGAAATTTATAAAACAAATAAAGATTTTAATAAACTAGTTAATGAAGACAAATATTATTTGCAAATTGTTTCTTTAGCAAGCAAAATTGAAGGTCTTCCAAGGCAAAAAGGTTTGCATGCTGCTGGCATAATCATTAACAACGATGATTTAATTTATAAAATGCCTGTTGATGTTGATGAAGAAGGAAATTTAATTTCTGATTTTGAAAAAGATTATTTAGAAGAACAATACTTCTTAAAAATGGACTTGCTCAGTCTTAGAAATTTAACAACCGTAAAAGAATGTTTGGAAAGAATAAAAATTAATTACAATAAAGATATTAATTTTGACGACATACCTATCGACGACCGACACGCAATTGATTTAATTGCCTCAGGGAAAACAATGGGTTTATTCCAAATTGAATCATTAGGAATGAGGAAAGCTATAAAAGAGCTTCAACCAACTTGTTTTCTTGACATTGCCGCTATTTTAGCGCTTTATCGTCCTGGCCCAATGGATAACATCATTCATTATGCAAGAAGAAAACATGATAGCGAAAAATATTCATATCTTTCAGAAGGTTTAAAAGATATTTTATCCCCTACTTATGGCATTATTGTTTACCAAGAACAAATAATGCAAATAGCTAATAAAATGGCTAATTTTAGTTATGGTGAAGCAGATTTATTGCGTCGAGCAATAAGCAAAAAAGATAGCACGAAATTAGCTTCATATTCGAAAAAGTTTATTGAAGGCGCTATAAACAATGGCTATACAAAAGAAGAAGCTTCTAATGTATACAAGATGATTTACAAATTTGGTGATTATGGATTTAATAAATCTCACGCTATTGGATATGCATTTTTAACTTCTAAGATGGCATATTTGAAAGCTTATTATAAAAACGAATTTTATGCATCTATTTTGTCCTCTTCAAATTCCTCGAATTTCTTATCAACAATTAGTGAAATGTCACAAAGCGGAATTTCGTTGTTAAATCCAGACATAAATGTTTCTTCATATAATTATGAAATTATTGGTAATAACATTATTATGCCTTTAAGCGCTGTTAAAGGTATTATGATGATGAATATCAAAGATATAATGGCAGAACGCAAAATTAAACCATTCGAAGATTTGTTTGATTTCGTAGTTAGAGTAAATAAATATAAAATCAATAGCAAACAGATTATTTCATTAATTGATGCTGGCGCCTTTGATAATATTTGCCCTTCGCGTGCATCGCTTAGATCATCAATGCCGAAAGCTTTAAATTATGCATCAATGGTCGGAGGAGACGATGGACAGAATATTATCGATATTGGCATGTTTCCAAAACCAAAAATGAATATAGTTAAAGATAACAAGATGGAAAATTTAAATAAAGAATTTGAAACTCTTGGAATTATGGTTAGCGATTCGCCACTCAAAATTGTTAAAAGAACATTAAAAATTGCTTTAACAAATATTAGTGATCTTTATCTATCGACAAATACTGTTAATATTGCATGTATTTTAAAGAATATAAGAATAGTGAAAACTAAAAAAGGTGAATTAATGGCTTTTGGAACAATATATGATGAAAGCGGAGAAATAGATATCACCATTTTTAGCGATTCTTTTAAAGAAGCAAAACCATACTTGCTCAAAGATAATTTGATTGTTATTAACGGAAAATATAACGAATCTAGAAACGATTTTTATGTGAATAAAATTATACCATTAGGAGATGAAAAATATGAATAAAGCATACGTTATTGATGGTAATTCATTATTATTTAGAGCCTATTACGCCACTGCATATGGTCCAAATCCATCGATTATGAGAACAAAAGATGGAACACCAACAAATGCAATTTTTGCTTTTTCTAATATGCTTAACAAAATATTATCTTCTCTTAAAGAAAACGATACTATTTTTGTCGGTTTTGATACAGGTAAAAAAACTTTTAGACACGAGGAAGATAAAGACTATAAAGCGAACCGCAAAGAATGTCCTGAAGATCTAAAAATTCAAATGCCTATTGTCCGTAAATTATTAACGGCTTTAAATATATTCACATATGAAAAAGAAGGATATGAAGGCGATGATTTATGTGGAACATATGCTAAAAAAGCAGCCAAAGAAGGATATGAAGTAATAATCTATACCTCTGACAAAGATTATCTTCAATTAATCGATGATCACATTTCAATTTATATCCTTAAAACTGGTATGAGTAATATTGTAATTATGGACAATAAAACTATGCCTGAAATGTATGGGTTTAATCCAATCCAAATTATTGATTATAAAGGTCTTCGCGGCGATACAAGCGATAATCTTCCAGGTATACCTGGTATCGGAGATAAAACCGCTGTTAAATTAATTCAACAATATGGATCGTTTGAAGAAATTGTCAAGGCCGCGCCAACTATGAAAGGCAAAATTGGACAAACAATTATTGAACATCAAGAAATAGGGAGAATGTGCAAACATTTAGCGGAAATAAAAATCGACGTAGATATGCCGTTTGATGTCAAAGATACAATTTATCAAGGCTATGAATTTGATAAAATCAATACTTTTTGTAACACATATGAATTAAAACAGTTTTTAAATAGATTACCAAACAATTTACTAAAAAAAGATGAAACAAGCGATGCAATTGAAATTAAGATTATCTCATCTTTTAAAAATATCGCTTTAGATAAAAAAATTGGCATTTATTTAGATCGAGAAGATATTAATTACAATAGAGCTTCAATTTATGGTCTTGGTATAAGCGATGGAAAAAACCACTACTACATATCATTCGAAGATTTAATTAAAGATGAAGCCATTTTGGACATTTTAAAAGACAAAAACTATCAAAAATATACATATGATTACAAAGCTATCAAAGTTAGTCTTTCACATCATAACATTAAAATAGATGGACTAGTTTTCGATGCTTTACTTGCGTCTTATATTCTAGACTCATCAAATGTTTCTGATGTTATATCGACGATGCGATTTTTTGGAGAAAATATATCTGAAAATGATGAATCCATATCGCTTTTTAATAATGCAAATCCTGAAAAATGTACCAAAATTGCATATACATCATTAAAAATCTCATCAAAAGCATTTACAGAAATCGAAAAACTTGGTTGTTTAAAACTTTTTAACGAGGTTGATATTCCTTTATGCAGCGTTCTTGCAAATATGGAAATTGAAGGATTCCCACTTCACAAAGATAAACTCGAAGAAATCGGTAAATCGTTCAAAGAAAAAATGCAATATTACAAACAAAACATATATGAACTTGCTGGTGAGGAATTCAATGTTGATTCTCCAAAACAAGTTGGCGATATATTGTTTAATAAATTAGGGTTAAAAGCTCAAAGCAAAAAAATGTCTACTTCTATTGATGTTCTTAAAGAGCTCAAGGATGTTCACCCTATTGTAGAACAAATACTTTTATATAGAAAATACGCAAAATTATATAATACATATGTAGTTGGACTTGTTTCACAAATATATGATGATGGAAAAATACATGCCATGTTTAATCAGGCATTAACATCAACCGGACGACTCTCATCAAGTGAACCAAATTTACAAAATATTTCTGTTAGAGACGAAGAAGGAAAACTCATTCGAAAAGCCTTTTATTATGATGGCGATGAATATTCAATTCTTTCTCTAGATTATTCACAAATTGAACTCCGCATTTTAGCGGCTCTTTCAAACTCAAAACACCTCAAAGAGGTCTTTGAAAATAATGAAGATATTCATTATTCAACCGCCAAAAAGATATTTTCTGATAATCCGACAAGTGAAGAAAGAAGACGCGCTAAAGCAGTAAATTTTGGTATTATTTATGGCATTTCAGATTGGGGTCTTGCTGAACAAATTGGTGTAAGTGCAAAAGAAGCTAGAAAAATTATTGATTCATTTTATACCGCATACCCTGAAATTGCGACTTATTTTAAAAATATATCTCAAGAAGTTGTTAAAGATGGCTATGTAACTACCCTATTGGGGAGAAGAAGATATCTAAGAGAGGTTCATGATTCGAATTATCAAGTTCGTGAATTTGCAAGACGAGCCGCTATGAACGCACCGATTCAAGGCACTGCTGCAGATTTAATAAAAATTGCAATGATAAAAATTGACAAAGCACTGGAAGAAAATAATTTAAAGTCTAAAATGATTCTTCAAATTCACGATGAATTGTTGTTCAAAGTTCCTAACGAAGAAAAAGAAATTGTTTATAATTTAGTTAAAGACATCATGGAACATGCATTAAATCTTGATGTTAAATTAGAAGTTGATGGAGGATTCGGCCGTTCTTGGTACGAAGCAAAATAATGCCTGAATTACCTGAAGTTAATAATATTATTAATTATTTAAAAAATCATGAACATTTAACTACGAAAACAATTTGTAAAGTTGATGTTTTATACGATTATACCATTGAAGGAAGTAAGGATTATTTTATTAATGCATTAAAGAATAAAAGAATTCTTGATATAACTCAAAAAGGAAAATACATCATATTTCATTTAAGCGATGATTTGGTAATTGTTTCTCATTTACGAATGGAAGGGAAATATTTTGTTAAAAACGAGGATGTAGAAAATACAAAACATGATCTAGTAATATTCCATTTTACTGACAACACTAAACTCGTTTATAACGATACAAGAAAATTTGGAAGAATGATTCTTTTAAATGAAAAAAATTATTTAAGTGTTCCACCATTAAGCAAAGTTGGTCCAGAACCTTTTGAAAATATATCTATTGCATATTTAAAAGAAAATTATCAAACGAAAAATATTGCTTTAAAGCAACTTTTATTAGACCAAAGCATTATTTCTGGAATTGGTAATATATACGCTGACGAAATATGTTTTGATACCAAATTGAATCCAAGAACACCAGGAAAATTCCTTAGTGATGATGATTTATTAAATATCGTTTCTTCAGCAAGAAAAATATTAACCTTGGCGATAAATTTTGGTGGTTCAACAATCAAAACATATCATATTGCCGAGGACAAAGAAGGCAACTATCAATCGCATTTAAATGTCTACAATAGAGAAAATCAACCATGTAAAAGATGTGGCTATCCTCTAAGGAAAATATTCTTAAACGGACGTGGAACGACATTTTGCCCACGTTGTCAAGTCGATAAATCTTTGCCGTTTGTTCTTGCCTTAACCGGCCCTATCGCATCTGGAAAGAGTTCTGTAAATGCTTATTTTGTTAAACAAGGTTTCATATCATTAGATCTTGATAATATAGTTCATGAAGTATATAAAGATAAGACTGTACAAAAAGAGATCAAAAACATAATTCCTTCACTAAAAATTGTAGAAGGAAATATTGATAGATTATATTTAAAACAATATTTAATAAATCATAAAGCCGCGAAAAATGACTTAGAAAATTATTTATATGAAGGTCTATATAATTTAGTCCTTAAAAAACTTAGAAAAATAGGCCCTGGCAAAAAAGTAGTTATGGATGTACCACTACTTTTCAAATCCCACCTCGATGACTTTGCAAATAAAATTTTACTTATTCAAATTAATCCAAATATACAAAGAGAACGCCTAGAAAAAAGAAGCGGAAATTCTGATTTATATTTAAAATTAAATAAATCTTATTTCGAACAAGAAGATATTAAAAAAGCTGATTTTGTAATCAGCAATAATTCAAATTTAGAAGATTTATATAAAGAATTAGATAATCTTAATATATAGATGTTTCACCAAGATCGATTTCTTTTTCACACATCGAAACAAGAATATTTTGAAGTTGTTTTGCTCTAATTGAACCGCTAACTTTTCCCACATTATACATTGAACACACATCTTTGATTGAAAATTCACTTGCAAAAAATGTAGGAAGTTTCTTTGAAACGCGTTCATTTAATAAAGGAATAACAATTGTGTCACGAATATACTCATTTTTATATTCATCACCAAAATTATCAAGTATTAATAATGGTACATTGCTTAATATATTCATTTGATTATTAAAATCATTTTTATATTTATAAGAAAGATCCGCTAAAAAAGAAACAAGTTTTGGAAATGAGGCTACTGCGACTTTTCCATATCCCGAAGATATAAATTGATTAGCAAGAATTACTAAAATAAAAGATTTACCAACTCTTTTGCTTCCTTTTAAATACATCCAATGACCACTATTGTTTAATATATCTTTGAAATTCTTAATTATTAAACGACGATTATTAGTGTTTAAATCTAATTCACTTAAAGAATATGATTTCCATTCATCAGGAAAATCACTACAAATATAATGCGAATCTATCTCCATTTTTTCTACCATTTTTTTACATGGTGATATTTGTAAGTTTACATAATTTCCTTCTTTAACAATTCTTACAGATGTTAAAGGATTGTTTTTTTCGCATTTATTTATTCCGGGACAATTTTTGCAATAATTAAAATCATCTTTGTATTCTGTTAATTTGGCAATATTATCTTTTACTTCTTTAACAGAAAAATTAAAAGGTTTCAAAGAATCATAAACGTCTTTATCGTCTTTTAATTGTGCTACTAATTCAGAGATATATTTAGAAAAATCTAAATCTTGACCAATAATATCTTTTTTATCGAATTCTTTCATAGTAATATTCCTTACTTCTTAAGTGAGTTAATATCTTTTAATAAATCATTTAATTCTTCGTCACTAACTTCTTGAGACGCACTAGCGTCTTGCTTGTTGCTATTATCGTTTTTATTCTCTACTATTACTGTTTTTTTCGTTGCTTTGTTGCTATTAGAAAAATTATTTAAAAAATTCATAGTATCAAGAGTATTGTCTATTTGTTCTCTTTTAATAGAAGCAGCAATTTTCTCACAATAATTTCTTGAAAGTATATTGTTATTTTTTTCCAAAGTATAATCCAAAATAACATTAATGATGCCGTTTGGAAAACCATAATTTTCTGAAAGCATATTTGCAATGTTTATATCACTTGTCGCAGGCCTTGTATTACCTTGAAGAAGAGATAAAAACTCAACTGGAGATTTTTGTTCCATGAGCCCAACTTTTTGGGCGACAAGAGATGAAGAAGAAATCTTTGTTTTGCTTCCTCTTTTCTTTTGAAGAAGAGGAAATCTCACTTTTTCTTTCGCTTCTTCAGTTGCTTTAACAAAATCAATATGCTGTTTAGAAAATGGATCAAATACGTCGATAATTATTGAAGCTATTGTCTGTTCGTTTAAAGAGAAGAATGTGGCAAGTCTTTCGATTTCAAGCATATCCTTTTTGCTGAAAGAGGTTCTTTGTATTTGAGAATTGTCTTCAACATATTTAAAAAATAAATCATACGAAAATTTAACGACAATACGCCCAACTTCGTGACCAACAATATCATTACCAAAATCTTCTTTAAATGATTTGTCATCGTAATTTGGGTTAAAAATATCCACAAAAGAAGCCGATATTTCTTTAAAGGAAGGCTGCATTTTAGAATCAACGTGATAATGAGATGCAAGTCTTCTTGCTTCTTTCTCACCAATTGACTGAATCAAAAGCCCCTTGAACAAAACGTCATCAAAAAATTCTTTAGGATTTTTCGGTGCATATAAAACGTATATTAGATACGAACCATCTTTTCCTTTTTTTTCAAAAGTTCTTAACAGTCCAACGCCTTCTAAAGAACGCCTTGCAGAATATAAAACTCCTGGCTGTATTTGCATCAATGATAATAGATCTTTGTGAGTAAAAACGATTGAATCATCATCTTCGTTTCTTTTTTGTTTTAATAAAGTTAAATAAAGTATTGTTGGAACGCAACCAATCAATGGTTGATATAACTCAACAATAACATCTTTATCAACATTGCTCACAAGACTAGCAATGCGAATTTCATAAATATCATTCTCAGAAATATAGTCCATAATTTTACGAGATAAATCATAGCACATTAATAATTAATATTCTATTAATAAATTCGATTCAATCGGCATTTTTACCTCTATTGTGGATAAGTATAAAAACAATTTTGAGCAATTCATCGAATTTTTTTATTTTATGAAAGTGCTTTCCACAACTTTTTTCCACAATTTTATATTAATATTTCTTTGCTACTTTAATCTTAAAGATTATAATGTTTGCGAGGTGTAAAATTATGGTTCACAAAATTGCTGTCTTAACATCAGGTGGCGACGCCCCTGGAATGAACGCATGTATTCGTGCAGTTGTTAGAGCTGGTTTAAAAAACGGCTTAGAAGTTTTTGCTGTTTATGAAGGTTACAAAGGACTTGTAAATGATAAAATTGTACAATTCGATCGTAATTCCGTTTCCGATATTATCAATCGTGGAGGAACAATTTTGAATTCATCAAGACTTCCAGAATTTAAAGATCCTGCTATAAGGGCAAAAGCGGTAGAAAATTTAAAAGCAAATGGAATTGATGGACTAGTCGTTATTGGTGGCGATGGAACGTATAGAGGTGCTGCTGCTTTAAGCGAAATGGGCATTAACACTATTGGCCTTCCAGGAACAATCGACAATGATATTGCTTCAACAGATTACACTATCGGCTACGATACATGTTTAAACACAATTTGTGAGTGTGTTGATAAACTCCGTGATACCACTGCATCACATCAAAGATGCACATTTATCGAAGTAATGGGTAATCACTGCGGTGATTTGGCACTCAATTCAGGTATTGCTGAAGGTGTTGAAATGATTATCACTCCAGATCATCCTATTTCAGATGAAGAAGTTTTCAAAAAATTAAGACAATTAAAAGGTGGTAAAAAGCATTCACTTGTTATCGTAAGTGAAAAAGTTTATCCAAATATTTATGATTTCGCTAAACGTGTCGAAGCAGAAACAGGCATCGAATCGCGTGCTGAAGTTCTTGGTCATTTACAAAGAGGTGGCTCTCCTTCTGCAAGAGATAGAATTTTAGCAACAGAATATGGTGTTGAAGCTGTAAAAGCTCTTTTGAATGGCGAAACAAGTGTTTGTATCGGTGTTCACAATGGTAAAATGGTTCATATAAAAATTGATGAAGCATTGCAAATGAAACGCGATCCTCATACTAAATTACTTGATATTATTAAGGTTGTTAATAGATAATATAATAAATAAGTTGAATAAAAAAACATGGAAAAAGTATTAGCATTTGATATTGGTGGCACTAACATAAGAATTGCCAAAATAAATAAAGACCTTAAAATTGAAAAAATTGAAAAGGTGTCTACACCAAGAAACGACGTTAATGCTTTTTTTGATGCAATTGATAATTTATTAAAACATTTTGATTTAAGCGATGTATCCGCTATCGGGGCTGGAGTTCCAGGTGTTGTTGATAGAGAAAATGGCGTTATCATCGATCTACCAAATGTCGGAATTAAAAACATTGAATTTAGAAAACATTTCTTAGAAAAATATAATCTTCAAACATTCATTAGAAACGACGCTGAAGTTGCTTGCTTAGCAGAAAGTTATGCCGGAAAAGGAAAAGACTATGAACGCGTTTTCTTTATCACTATTTCCACAGGCTTAGGTGGCGCCATGTGCATCAATAATGTAAATCAAGATTACATTACAGAAATTGGCCACACCGCTTATAAATATAAAGACATAATAAGTGAATATGAATATCTTTCATGCGGAACAGGACTTGTTCATTTGGCGTCTTTAAATGGTTTAAATATTAAATGTGCAAAAGAATTTTTTGAATTATTAGATAAAAAAGACGAAAAAGCATTATTAGTTAAAAATGAATGGCTAAAAATATTAACCGATTTCTTAAATCTCATCGAAAACTCATATATGCCTGAGATTTATTGCGTTACGGGTGGGGTTATGAAATCGAAAAAATATTTCTTCGAAGATTTAAAAGAAAAAAATAAAGATAAAAATATTGTTGAATGCTATTTTGAAGAAGATGCTGGCATCATAGGCGCCGCAATTTACGCGTTCAAAATGCTAAAAATTGTTTGATTTAATGCTTATAAAAGCATATATTATTCTTAGCGATGACGAAGACACGTTAATAATCGCTTCTCTTAAAGAGAGGGAATTAAAGCTGAGATATTCCTAAGAGAAAATTATTAATACCACTTCTGAGCTTCTAAGGAAATAACTTAGACGTAAGCTTGCGTTAAAGCAACAACCAAGAGCGTATCAATAGATACGAAATAAGGTGGTACCGCGTTAATTGACGTCCTTATATGGGACGTTTTTATTTGTTTAGGAGGAAAATTATGTTAGACAAAAACACCCTTAACCATTCAACTTCCCACTTAATGGCAGAAGCAATAATGAATCTTTATCCAGAAGCAAAACTAGGATTTGGCCCTGCTATTGAAGATGGATTTTATTACGATATTGATCTTCCTTTTCAATTAACAGAAGAAGATTTAGGCAAAATTGAAAAAGAAATGCATCGTTTGGCGGCAAAAAACGAACCATTTGTCCGCAAAGAAGTAACAAAAGACGAAGCTCTTGAATTATTTAAAAATAATCCATACAAAATTGAACTTATAAACGGAATTGAAGGACCTATAACTATTTATTCACAAGGTGATTTCTTTGATTTATGCGCCGGTCCGCATATCGAAAGAACTGGAAAAATTCAAAATTTCAAACTTCTTTCTATTGCCGGAGCATATTGGAGAGGAAATTCTAAAAACAAACAACTTCAAAGAATTTATGGAACATCTTTCGAGAAAAAAGCTGATCTTGAAGCATATCTAAAACTTCTTGAAGAAAGAAAAGCTCGTGACCACCGCCGCTTAGGAAAAGATCTTGGCTTATTCATGCTTTCTGAATATGGTCCTGGTTTTCCATTTTGGCTACCAAACGGAATGATTGTTCGTACTGAAATTGAAAACATGTGGAAAGAAATCCACAGAAAATATGATTATCTTCTTGTTGATACTCCAATAATGCTCTCAAAAGAACTTTGGGAAACATCAGGCCATTGGGATCACTATAAAGATAATATGTATACAACAAAAATTGATGAAAAAGAATTCGCTATCAAACCGATGAACTGTCCTGGTGCAATTTTATGTTATAAGAATGATTTACATTCATACCGCGAACTTCCACTTCGCTATGCTGAGCTTGGACATGTCCACCGTTATGAAGCAAGTGGAGCTCTTAATGGATTATTTAGAGTTCGTTCGTTTACACAAGATGATGCTCATACATTTGTTAGACCTGACCAAATAGAAGATGAAATAAATTCAATTTTAAAATTATATGATGAAATTTATTCAATGTTCGGACTTAATTATAAAATCGAACTTTCAACGCGTCCTGAAGAAGGCTACATCGGCAGCATTGATATTTGGAATGAAAGTGAAAGAATATTAAAAGAAGCATGCGAAAAATCTGGAAAAGAATTTAAAATTAACCCAGGCGATGGCGCTTTCTATGGACCAAAATTAGATTTTAAAGTTAAAGACTGCATGGGAAGAGTATGGCAATGCGGAACAATTCAATTAGATATGAACTTGCCTGAAAGATTTGATGTAACATATATCGATGAAAAAGGCGAAAAAGTACGTCCTGTTATGCTCCACCGCGCATGTTTAGGATCGATTGAAAGATTTATCGGTATAATTATCGAACATTTTGCTGGTGCGTTCCCACTTTGGCTCGCACCTGAACAAATTCGTGTTCTGCCAGTAAATAACAATATTCACGCTGAGAAAGCTCAAGAAATCGTAAATGCATTAAAGAAACTTGGTATTCGTGCTTCTCTTGATGCTAATGAAGACAAACTTGGTTATCGTATGAGAAATGCACAAATCAAAAAAGTTCCTTACACAATTGTTATTGGCGACCATGAAAAAGAAGAAGGCACTGTCACATATCGTCATTATGGTGAAAAACAACAAATTACAGTCAAATTCGACGAATTTGTTTCAATGATCCAAGAGGAAATTAGATTGCGCAAAATCTATAAAGAAAAAGAATAATTAATTATTGCCTAATCATTTTATTAGTGATAATATAGTTAACGCAAAGCAAACGTAGAAAGAAGAGCGCCCTTGCTTCTCACCAGATTGACTAATCAATTGGTAAACGCTACAGTTAATAAAATTAACTATGTAAACGGGCGCACTTCGTGCCCGTTTTTCTTAGTAAAGGAGTGATACTTATCAATAACTATCCAGTAAAACAAGGACCTCAACGTCCAAAAAACACCAACAATGATCTCGTCAATGAACGCGTTCGATTCCCAGAAGTTCTTCTAATTGGAAAAAATGGAGAACAATTAGGAAAAATGTCATCACGCGAAGCATACAACATCGCTGTCAATAATGAACTCGATTTGTTATGCGTTGCTCCAAACGCAAATCCACCAGTTTGCAAAATAGTAAATTATGGAAAATATCGTTTCGAACAACAAAAGAAAGCTAAAGAAAGTAAGAAAAAACAGCATGTGGTTGAAGTAAAAGAAGTTCAACTTACACCACAAATTGGTCAACACGACTTAGAAACAAAAGCAAAAGCTGCTAGACGTTTCTTAGAAGATGGCAATAAAGTTAAAATTGGCGTTAGATTCCGCGGTCGTCAAATGACCCATATTGAAGTTGGTGAGGAAGTTATGAATAAGTTTATCGCCTTGCTAGAAGATGTTGCTTCCATCGAGAAAAAACCTGCGATGGACGGCAAATGGCTAAACGCTGTAATAGCTTCAAAAGTGAAAAAATAGGAGGAAAAAACAATGGCAAAAATGAAAACAAAAAGAGCCCTTGCAAAGCGTGTTAAAGTAACAGGCAGCGGAAAGCTCAAAAGACATAGTGCCTACACATCACATCTTGCTCCACGCAAGACAACAAAACAAAAAAGACATTTAAGAAAGGCTTCACTCGTTGATAAGACAGATTACAAAAGAGTGAAAACCCTTATTCAATAAGGAGGAATAACCAATGAGAGTTAAAAATAGTGTTGCAACACGTGCACGTCGCAAAAAAATTCTTAAAAGAGCAAAAGGTTATTTTGGTAGCAAACACCTCCTCTTCAAGACCGCTAAAGAACAAGTTCTTCGTTCATTAAGATATTCTTATATTGATCGTAAAAAACTTAAAAGCGATTACCGTAAACTTTGGATTAAACGTATCAATGCTGCATGCCGCATGAACGACATCTCCTATTCACGTTTCATCGACGGACTAAACAAAGCTGGTGTTAAAGTTAATAGAAAAATGTTATCAGAACTTGCTATTAATGATCCAAAAGCTTTCTCTGATTTAGTTGCCGTCAGCAAAAAAGCTAACTAACCTTATCTAACAAAAAACCATTGCCAAGCAATGGTTTTTATTTTACCTTTTTAGAACAGGTTATCCTCTTTTTTTACGTAAATAACTTCTATATTGTCTAATGCTTCTTCAATCATTTTTTGATAATCAAATTTACTTTCGAATTCTATGCATTTTTTAAGATTAGGTTTAGTTTTTGGGTTTTTTGGCGCAAAAATTGTACAGCAGTCTTCATAAGGTCTAATTGATATATCAAACGTATCAATTCTTCGAGAAATATTAATAATTTCTTCTTTATCAGTCGTTACAAGAGGTCTAATGACTGGAATATTTGTTACATCATTAATTACATTTAATGAATCAAGAGTCTGTGAAGCGACTTGGCCAACTGATTCACCACTTGATATAGCTAAAATATGTCTTCTTTTAGCAAGTCCACTTGCTAGACGATACATCATCCTTCTCATGAGTGTTATGGCGTAACTTTCATCACTCACTCGATATATTTCTTCTTGGATTGATGTAAATGGAACGATATTTAAACGAATGTTTTCTTGATAACGATTGAGTTTCCCTAATAAATCTTTTAATTTTTCTATAACACCAATATTTGTATATGGAGGAGATGCAAAATGAATGCATTCGATTGTTATACCACGCTTTATGATTAAATATGCCGCGACCGGGGAATCGATTCCTCCAGAAAGCATATGCATTATTCTTCCACCCGCTCCTAAAGGATATCCTCCAGCGCCTTTAAATGTTTTAGTAAAAACATATGCACCTTCGTTTCTTATTTCAATTGATAAAAGAATATCTGGATTATGAACATCCACAGTTAAAGATGTATTTTTTAATATTTCACCCGCAATAATTCTATTGATTTGATCGGAAATAATCGGGTATGCTTTATTAGCTCTTTTAGCTTTTACCTTAAACGTTTTTCCTTCTTCTTGGGAAATTAATTCAAGACAAACCTTCTTCAAATTTTCAATATTGTCTTCAGTTCTTAAAACCAAAGACATCGAATGAATGCCGGAAACATCTTGCAAAGACGTTATTACTTCTTTGTAATCTTCATCATTTAATTTAACATAAATATGATCATAAAACGTTTCGAAAGTTAAATTTTTAAAATTGCATAAGTTTAATTTAATATTTTTAGTTAAAAGGCGAATAAAATCTTTTTTATTTTTTCCTTTTGTCGATAATTCACCAAAACGAATCATTATATAATCATATTTCATCTTATTTTCTCCAAAATATATGTTAATTCTTTTATAAATGTATCAATATCAGCATGTGAAACATCTTCATCAAATGATAACCTTATCGTATTTGCGGCAAGAACAGGGTCATTTTTAAGCGCCATGACAACTTCTGATATCGGTTCTTTTTTTGAATGACAGGCCGAGACACTGCTAACAAAAATGTTTTTTCTACTCAGAGCTTCCACCACAACACTCGCTTTTTTATTTGTTAATGAAAAATTTAAAATAAAAGGAGAACATTTTTCATCGCTATTAAATGCTATTCCATTAATTTTAGATAGCGAACTTCTTACATACGAATTTAATTCAGCTATTTGGCATATCTTTTTATTTAAATTATTGCATTCAAGTTGCACACATTTAGCCAAAGAAACGGCTAAAGCAACGCTTTGTGTGCCACTTCTAAAACCATCTTCTTGACCTCCGCCTGAAATAACAGGAAGAAAACTAATATTTTTCTTTGCAATAAGAGCACCAGAACCTTTAATACCATGTAACTTATGCCCGCTGAAAGAAAACATATCTATTTCATTATAAGGAAGATCGATTTTACCAATTGCCTGAGTTACATCGACGTGTAACATCGCTTTTGGAAAATCATGAACGATATTGGCGATGCTTTTTATATCATTAATGCTTCCAATTTCATTATTTATAGCCATTATAGAAACAAGAATGGTGTTTGTCTTTATAGCGTTTTTAACATCTTTTAGTTTAATTTTTCCACTTTCATCAACTTTCAAAACTGTTACTTCAAACCCAAACTGCTCTTCAAGTTGTTTGAAACATTCTAATACAGAAGGGTGTTCAATATTTGTTGTAATAATATGTCTTCCTCTATTTTTATATTTTAAACAATAACCCTTAATAGCTAAGTTATTAGCTTCGGTCGCGGAAGAAAGAAAAACTACACGATGATTTTTACATCCAAGAGTGCTTAAAATGATATCTCGCGCTTTATTTAAATATGTATTTGCTTCAATGCCTAAATGATGAATGCTATTGGGATTGCCAAAAACATTCATTTCAATTTTATTAAACAAAGTCATTATTTCTTCTTTAGGTAATGTTGTTGCAGCATTATCTAAATAAATTAAATTATTTTTTAGCATCATCTGTCTCGCTTGATTTTGATAATGCATTGCCAGCTATAATATAACTCTGTTCAAATTCGCCATCATTAAATAGCTCCTCTGCTTGATCGATTAATGATGAAATTTCAGTCGTGTGTTGTCTTTTTCTATTCGCATATATAATAGCGTTCGTTGCCGCGATCATCATATTATAATCTTGATATATTGCGCCTTTATCAAATATTTGATTGTTAATATCATGGACTTCATTAACGTAATTATTTATTTTGTCAACATCAATTGGTGTAACTAATAACAGATTATAAATGCTATTTAAAAGAGTATATAAACGATCAAATTTGCTTTGATATTTTTGTGAGATCTTTTCAACGTTTATATCTTTTACTATTTTTTCATTTTCTTTAATTTTAAAGAAATAATCGTAAATCAAATGATAAGCATTTTCAGAATCGGTTCTTAAAGAAGAAATATAATTAGAAAAATCATCCATTTCAGTAATTACACTTTCTGAAGCGTCTTTTAATTCATCCATCTTTTCGATCAACAAAGTATAAGGTTGTTTAGTTGAACTATGAATCAATGTATCAAGAGAACGTTTTAATGCGCCCAATTTATTAATATCATTATTAATAGATGTGATTTTCGCTTGATGTTCATCATTAATGATATAAACTTTTCCAACTTCTGGAATTGTATTACAAAGTTTGATAAATCTTCTTTCAATGGTGTTCACATTGGAATAAATAGAATCGTTTTCGACATCAAATTTTTCTTTCGCTTTCTTTTCCTCATCAAAAGAGACGAAAAATTCATCAATACGCGACAAAATAAAGTCAATTCTACCCGAAACACCTGTAATATCAAATTGTCTAATTCTTATGGTTAATTCATTTAATTCATCACGCATATCCTTTATCGTGCGACTAACTCCTAAGTGATGAAGAGGGTAATTCTCTTGTTGCATTAATTCATAAGCATTTTCTAAAGAAGAAATTTTATCAGGAACAACGCTTATTACACTCGCACATAAATTAGGTAGTTCACCCATTGCATTAGATACTTCAATTAAGATTTTTTGAATTTTGGGCAAAATTGTATTTGCGTCATCGTATTGGGCTGATTCAACAAAATTTTCAAATTGCTCAAAAAGTGAATCGACATATTTAAAAATTTCTTCAAAAGAATCACTCATTAATTGTAGATCACTTTGTTTGGCATAATATTCTTGTTTGATTCTACGATAATTTTCTTTTAAAGAAAGCGATGCTTGTCTACAATCTTCTTCTGGTTTAACAACTTTTAATAATTCATTATTAAGTTCGTTAACTTTATCTTCAAAAACTTTAATAATATCTTTACTATCTGGAAGAGCTTCATTTAAGACTTTATATTTTTTAGCACTTAACAAGTCTTTTAAATTATTAATAGTTGATTGCGCTTTGCTATCATATTTGTCGCGAATTTCTTTGAATTTTTTCAAAAATCTTGTGTGAACATCAACATAAAGAAGATTTGTGCGTGAAATAATCTCAAGTCTTTTAACATATTGCGCATCTTGACCAATCAATAAAGCGTGTAAATATTGAAAACGGCTTTCGAGGTTTCTAATTTCTTTTTTAATTTTGGTCTTTTTAAACACAGTAAAATAAAGAATTACGAAAATTATTACTAACAAAACAACAGAACCACCGACAATTAAACCGACAATTAAGCCAGTATTATTTTGATTATTTGAAAACATTAACATATCATTCACCTTGCGAAAATGATTTTAACATATAAAAGATTTCTTTTATATAAAAACAATTAATATTATTTAAAAAACTTGTTCTATCTTAAAAAGAAACCGTGTTCAATAAAATCAGTTTTGTCCAAAGAGCCGGCATTTAGTTTGTCAGTTTGCGTACGATAAATACTTCTAAAAAAACTAGAATAATTTTAAAATAATATTGACTTAAAACCTTAATATCTATAAGATATTTATTGCATTGTTGCAGCATGTAAATATTAATTCGTCTGATGTCGGAACAATCGTGAAAAAGTAACCTTCTGCTCATAAGGTGAAATTTATATCCATAACATCCGGAATTAAGAATTTGCACCTCTTGCTTAATGCGTTAAGTGAAAGGAGATATATCATGAGATATACTGGATCAGACTACAAACGTTCACGTCGTCTTGGTTTTTCTACACTTGAAACTGGAAAAGAACTCGCAAAAAGAAGTTACGGCCCAGGACAACATGGCAATGGCCGTAAAAGAAAACCATCAGAATACGGAAAACAATTAGTTGAAAAACAAAAAATCAGACAAATGTATGGTGTTAACGAACGTCAATTCCGTCGTTTGTTTGAAATTGCTAGAGCTAGCGAAGAAGTTACAGGTATTGCTTTCTTCAGAATCCTTGAATCACGTTTAGACAACTTAGTTTATCGTATGGGATTTGCAAGAAGCCGTCGTGCTTCACGTCAACTCGTTAATCATGGTCACATTACTGTTAATGGAAAGAAAGTTGATATTCCATCATATCTTTGCAAAGTTGGCGATAAAATTGCTATCAAAGAAGGACATGATCTTAAAGTTGTAAAAGAGGCTCTTGAAAGCAAACCAGCATCCGTTGCTTATGTCCAAGTAGATGTCGAAAAGAAAGAAGGAACATTCCTTCGTTTCCCAGAAAGAAAAGAACTTCCACAAGACATCAACGAAGCACAAGTTATCGAATACTACAACAGATTACTGTAATAATGAGCAAATTAAAGAGTGGCATCAACTGCCACTCTTTTTTTATTTATATTTTTTAATTTGAAGGAATATCAATATTTAAATATGTCACCGTTGCTCTTTCATAATTACAAGAAAATTTTGTATATTTATCTTCACTAATCGTATGATTAATTTCCTTAAGCATTAAATCGTCAACGCGATATAAGACTGTTTGATTACCAAAATCTCCTTCAGCACATACGCTTTTATCGTTGAATGAAGTAAAAACAATTCCATCAGTATCAACAACTTCATAATAATTAATAACTTTTTCAATTCTTTCAAGAGAATAATCAAGCAATGAATTAATTTCTGAAGTGATTTCAACTATAATATTATTCCATTTTTCATCACTATATTCGTTCCATTCATAATCAACAGCAGGGAAATTATTTTGGTCAACTGCTCCATCATATCTTTGTCCTTTGAAAATGTAGTTCTTTTCACCATTATTTTTAACATAGTACCAATGCTCTTCAAGATGAAGATGGCTTATTTTATATGAATAAAAAAACATAGCATTTTTATCATAAATGACTTTTTTATTAAAATAATTGTTTTCTCCATCACAATTATCATATTTATAAGTGAATTTTTCGTAAACATTAGGCGATTCTTTTAAAGATTCCGTAATGTTGTTTAAAGTTTTCCTTGCGTCTTGACTGGTTACTAAAACACCATGGCAAGATGCCACTAACGGGATGATAAATAACGATGATAATAAATGTTTCTTATTCATTTTAATTAAATTTAACTAAATAATAATTTTTCTTTCCACGTTTAACGATAACAAATTCGTTAAATAGAGCATCTTCTTTAGTGATATGTTTTTCTAAATCATTAACCTTATCACCGTTGATAGAAACAGAATTCCCTTTAATAAATTCACGAGCTTCACGTTTGCTAGATGCGGCTTTTATTGCTATTAAAAGATCTTCGAGAAGAAGTCCTTCGCTGACATTTACTTCCATGTTACCAAGTAATTCAATGATATTTTCTTTACTTAACGATTTAATGTCACCAGAAAATAGTGCGCTTGACATATTAACTGCTTCTTTTGCTTTATCTTCGCCATGAATAATTGAAGTAACTTCATACGCCAATGCCTTTTGAGCAATTCTTTGACCTAAATGTTCGTAGTGATCTTTTATAATAGACTCAATCTCTTCGATTGATTTAAAACTAAAAATCTTCAAATATCTAGCAGCGTCATCATCTCCACTATTAAATAGGAATTGATAAAGCTTATATGGAGATACTAATTTTGGGTCAAGATATAAAGCACCACCTTCGGACTTGCCAAATTTCTTTCCTTGGCTATCTAAAAGAAGTGGAACAGTAAAACAACCGGCTTTTGTGTCAACGCCTTGTGTTTTTCTAATTAACTCAAGACCACTTGTCAAATTTCCCCACTGATCTCCTCCACCGATTTGAATTTTACAATTTTCATTCAAAAATAAATGTAAGAAATCAATTGATTGAAGTATTGTATAAGAAAATTCTGTATAAGAAATTCCGCTTTGAAGTCTCGATGCGACTATATCTTTAGAAAGCATATAATTGATTGGAAAATATTTTCCATAATCTCTTAAATAATCAAGTAAATTAAGCTTGCTTAACCAATCATAATTATTAACAATCATACCTTTTTCCGGATGTGTTAAATCAATAAATCTTTCGAGTTGTTCTTTAATTGCTGCAGTATTTTTTCCTACTGAATCAGCATTAAGCAAATTTCTTTCTTTTGATTTTCCACTTGGATCACCGATCATGCCTGTGCCACCACCGACAAGAGCAATAATTCTATGACCTGCTCTTTGAAGTCGCATAAGCATTGAAATCATTACAAAATTTCCTAAATGCATTGAAGATGCAGAAGGATCGAATCCACAATAAATTGTTTGAGGTTCATCGAGAAGTTTTCTGACTTCTTCTTCATTAGAAAAATCTTTGATAAGTCCTCTATATTTTAATTCATCTATTATATTAATCATTTTTACTCCTTTGTCGAATTGCGTTTAATATATGTCGATTCAAAACGATATGTTTTTTGTTCAAGTTCGTTATTAGATAAATCAATCAACATATACATGGCGCGCTTCCCAACTTCTTGCATATCGATATTCATGCTAGATAATGTAGGGCGAACAATATTTGCGTATTTTGTTCCAATAAGTGATAGCACTTCAACATCTTCAGGAATTCTTAATCCTGAATCCGTCGCAGCATTTGCGACCGCTGCTGCAATTGAATCACGATAAGCAATGAAATATCCTTCTTTGTGATTTGCGAAATAATCTTTAAAATCTTGATATGTTCTTGTATAAGAATCATCAACATTCATAATGTGATATTCTTTGTTTGCCTCATTACAAGCTCTAATAAAAGCTTTTTCAGTACGAGCGAGAAGGCGACCACAATTATGAACATGTAAGAATATAGGAAGTTTATTATCTTCTTTTTCGAAATGATGTTCAAGAATATGTCTTAGATTATGTTCATAACCAAACACAATGCATCCGGCATTGTCGCCTTCAACTTTGTTATTGATTACAATACAAGGAACGCGATATGAAGATAATTTTGCAACATCTTCTTCATCGAGTTCATCATCAAAAATAATTGCGCCATCAACGTGGCTTGTAATAACTTTTTCAAGCATTCTCAATGCATCTTCACGAGAATGTGCTGTTACAAAAAGTGACAACGTAAAGCCTTTTTCTTTTGCAACTTCAGTGATACCATTAAGCATGTTTGAAATATATACGTAATTGGCTGATGGAATAACAACACCAATATTTGTTGATTTATTTGTTGCAAGTGCTTGTGCAAGTCCACTTGGTTTATATCCTAAACGAGCAATTGTTGCTTCTACTTTAGCTCTTGTTTCTGGGGTAACATTACTTTGCTTATTAATTACTCTACTTACCGTAGCTAAAGAAACGCCACTAGCTTTTGCGACTTCATAAATTGTAACGCGATCTTTTAGATAATCCATGTAAATTTACCTCTCTTCTTTTTCGCTTTCATTATAAATGAAAATTTTTTCATATACAATCAGCATTTACATTCTTATATTAATAAATTGGATAAGGAACCTTTTTTAATCTATTAGAAGGAATGTTTCTTCGCCCTTCTTTTGCTTGATCTTTTCCATCAAGCATAACAAGATCACCTGTAAACCCAACGGTCATGTTATTCACAAACGATGTGCCTACACCATAAGTATCAACTGGAACATTTAATCTCACCCATTCTTTGATTTTGTCTTTGTTGAATGACGATGAAACTATAATTTTTACGTAATCAAAGCCGTTTTTATCGAGTTCCTCTCTTAGTGCAAAAATCAATTCTTTGCAAACACCATGAGGATCAAAACTACTTGTATCTTTGCCATCAAAATAATGATCAATAAGAGCTTTTGATGTATCAACACGAACCGCTTTTAAATTATGTCCAAGATGCTTTGCAAGCATTAGCGAATCATGCACGACGTTATTGTGGTAATCAATTAAAGCCGTAACTGGTTCATTAGGAAAAGTTTCATGATAAATATCGCTTGCTTTGCAAATATCTCCACCACAAATCTGAATTAAAGCATGAGGCATTGTCCCCATTCCTTTTCCGCCCCACCATAACCCTTGAGCATCAGTAGATACTTTTTTAATACCAGCTACATAAGTAGCATAACCATCACCAATTTGAGTATTGTACTCATCTTGTCTATCAGCCATTGAAAAAATATCTTTTCCTTTAAGTTCTCTTACAACTCTATAAACATTAGTGGCAACCGAGCTTCTTCTAGCAAGAATTCCATCTATCATGCTTTCAAGGAAGCCAAAATATTCATATTTTCCTGTCACTTTAAGAACAGGTTCATTTGCGTTAATCAAATCTCCATCATTTAACGCTTCGATACATAATGATTCTGGATGAACAGCAAAAGTATGAACCAATGCAATTGCTTCATCTATTCCACACGCCATTGCATCATCGGTTCTTTGAAACCATTGCATCGTAACAATATGATTTGGCATGCATTTTTCAACAATCTTTCTACTTTTAATAAAATAATTCGCAGCAAAAAAACCGTCCTTTAATCTAGGATCAAAATTGAATGTTTTGTTTGTAAGACGAGAAATTTTTCCTGCCTCTTTTAATTTGATTTCTAGTTCCATAGTTATCATTCCTCCAAAGGCTTTATGTTAGCGTTAATTAAAATGTGATTAATTATTTTTACAAATTCAGACGTCGGTTCAATGATTTCTCCATTATGAAATATGCGCACAATTTTTGAAAAGTCGAATATATTAACGCCGATTAAGACACCATCTTTATAAAGAGCAGTTACATTATCATTATTAATGATTTTATTTGGAATAGTAGCGTCATCGTAAATTATCAATAATACATCGCCAACCGCTTGTCTGTTGTAATAAATCTTAGGCATTTTTCTTTAAAATAATTCGATGAATTGGGTGATTTAATTCACGAAATTTCCTTTCATATTCTGTCATAGCGTCATTATTTTCATCAAAGTCATAATTATCTTCATAACTTACTAATTCAAATTTCGATTGTTTAATTTCTTCTAAAGTGAACTCATACAACGAATCATTGTCGCTTTTGAAATATAAATAAGCCCCATTTTTAAGCATTCGATAGTATTCATTTAAAAATGTTATGAAAGTTAGTCTTCTTTTTGCGTGTTTTTTCTTTGGCCATGGATCAACAAAATTTAAGAATATACCGTCAACATAATTGTCTGGTATTTGATCAAACAAAATTTTTGTATCAAATGGAAATACTAATACATTTTTAATTTCAGCATCAGTCAATTTTTTAGCCATCATGCCAGCAACTGTTTCAACTTTTTCAACCGCTAAAAAGCTATATTCTGGATGCATTTGAGAAAAGCGCAAAATGAAATCACCTTTTCCCGAACCAATTTCCATAAATAACGGCTTCTTATAAAATTCGTTAACTAAATCAATTTTATCAATAACTATTGGATGATTATTTTTTAGATAATCAACTGCCCATTGTTTAAACTTTGTTCTCATAAATCACCTAATAATTTTATCGCATGTGCATAAATTACTGCACTTAAATAAATATCTTCAACTGGCATAAATTCATTTGGCTCATGCATAGATGAAATTCTTCCTGGAAATAATGCACCAAAAGCAACAGTATTAGGAGCGTGTTTAGCGTATGTTCCTCCTCCCGTTGTAAGTGGTTCACTATTATCATCAGTTTCTTCTCTATAAGCTTTGAGGAGGGTTTTTACTAAATCACAATTAGGGTCATACAGAAGATAAGGAGAAGGTTCTTTGTGCGTCGATTTAGTTCCAAAAAATTCATCAAAATTTGAAATATACTCTGCTGGTTTGACAAGTTCATTGTATCTAAAATTAACTGTCATATCTAAAACACCGTTTTCATACTTAGCTATTCCAAGACAATAAGTCGTGTCTTTGAGAAGTTTTGATGAAGAATATCCGTTAAAAGATTTTCCAGATGTATCCATTAATTTATTGCCCAAAAGAGACAATTCATTAATTTTATAAAAATCACCAAGTTCTTTAAAAGCAATTAAAGCGGCATTTATGCCAAGTTCCGGCGTACTTCCATGAACTGCTTTTCCAACAAATGTTAAATGATCATTATTATCTATAAAATTAACATTTTTTTCTTTTAGATATTTGACAAATTTTTTGTCATTATCCATATATACATCAAATTTATCAATAACTGCGTTTGAAACTAAACCACCGTTCATTTTGTGAATAAAAGGTGCATCGATTCTAATTTTTGCATTAAAATCGCATATTCCTTTCTCGCCATAAATAAGTGGAAAATCACTATCAGGTGTAAAACCATATGTAGGTGCTTCTTTATGAAGTTTATGAAAATAATAATCAAGACATTTAGAACCGCGTTCTTCATCTCCACCAACAACGATTCTAACTCTTGTATCTTTTAATAAATTAGCATCAAAAAGAGCTTTTGTGGCATAAAGTGCCGCAACAAAAGGCCCTTTATCGTCGCTACTACCACGAGCATATAATTTCTCGTCTTTAATAATTGGATCAAAAGGATCATGATTCCACTCTCCGATAGCAGGAACAACGTCAGTATGGGCAAATATGCCTATTAATTTTTTGCCTTCACCCATTGTGAGTTCTGTGGCGTAACCATCGCAATAGTCAACTTTAAAACCTAACTTTTCGCCTAATTCACCAACTTTTTTCAATGCTTTATCGACATTTTTGCCAAAAGGCATTTCTTTGCATGATGTTTTTTCGTCATAAACTGATGGTATTTTTAATAAATCAATAAGACTTAAGATTATGTCCTGTTGATATTGTTGCATTAATTTTTTATAATCCATTTTATTTACCTATATTATCTAAATAAATTAGATAAATTCCTTTCAATACTAGATTCTCATCAATAATAAATTCATTTGCATCATTTTTAAATAAGATAGAATTCCCTCCGGTTAGAATTTTGTTAACTTTTCCCTCAAACATATCATCAACCATTATCGAACTATATTTGATAAGACCAAGTGTTCCATAATATAAACCGCTTTGCATAGCATCAACGGTATTATTGCCCAAGAATTTCTTTGGCCTTTTATTTAAAGAAATCTCAGGAAGAAGAGCTGTCTTTTCTTTCATTGATTTTAAACATGTTTCAACTCCTGGAAAGAATGAAGTGCCAATAAATTTTTTATTTTTATCTAATACAATCAATTTTGTTATTGTACCTAAATCAATAATTAGCGTTGGAGCATCAAATAATTTCTTTCCAGCTATAGCGTCCGCTAAAAGGTCGCCGCCTACTTCATTAGGATTATTTACATCCATTTTGATATCAAAGAAATATGTATTATCCATTATAGGAATACTTTTTCCAAACGCTTCCTTAAGCAATGTGATAATTGCTTTATTTAGCGAAGGAACAACACTAGAGATCAGTCCACCGGTCAATTCTTCATCATCTAAAAGTAGTTTCTTTTTAAAATTAAGCATTCTTGAAAGTGAACCATTAATCGCATCAATAGATGAAGGAATATCGATTCTTGAATACAATTTGTTTTCTTTAAAGACACCAATTGATGTGTTAGTATTTCCACAGTCAACTATAAGAACATATTTATTCATATCAAATAGCAACTATATTAACAATTTTCCCTTTCACAACGATGATTCTTTTAATTGTTTTGCCATCGATATGTTTTTTAATAATATCTAGCGACAAAGCTTTATTTTGAAGTTCTTCATCAGAAATATTTTTGTCAACTTCGACTGTTGCACGCAATTTTCCATTAACTGAAATAGCAATTTTGATAGTATCAAGGGTTAACAATGCCTCGTTGTAAATTGGCCATTTTTCATAATCTATTAAAGTCTTGCCAGTTAATTTTTCAAATAATTCTTCTCCAACAAATGGACATATGCAGCTAAACATTTTTATAAAGCCTTCCATGTATGGTCTATATAAAGAATTAGCTTTATACATCGCATTTACATAAATCATCATTTGTGAAATAGCAGTATTAATTTGCAAATTTTCGAAGTCAAATGTAACCTTTTTAACTGTTGCATTATATGCATAATCAAGTTCGTGTGAATTCTCATTGGAAATCTTTTTTACAAAATCTTCATCTGTGTATAAACGATAAACTCTTTCAATGAATCTTCTAGCGCCACCAATACCTTGAGTGGACCAAGGAAAACTTTCTTCAAGAGGTCCAGCGAACATTTCAAACAAGCGAAGCGAATCGGCACCATAATCACGAACAATATCATCAGGATTGATAACATTGCCGCGTGATTTAGACATCTTTTCGCCATTTTCACCTAAAATCATTCCTTGATGGAACAATTTTTTGAATGGCTCGCTTGTAAACACATATCCTTTGTCGAATAAGAATTTATGCCAAAATCT
>DNPJ01000143.1:0-2985 GCA_003501485.1 Bacillota bacterium | reverse complement strand
TGTTCAGCGCCTCCAATATATAAATCAACAGGAAGCCAATGTTTGATTAATTTTGGATCAGCAAATTCATTATTATTATGTGGATCTAAATAGCGAATATAATACCAGCAGGAACCAGCCCATTGAGGCATAGTATTCGTTTCACGAACACCGTGAACACCATTAATGTTAACGTTTAACCAATTAGTAGCGTTTTTAAGAGGAGATGAACCGTCACCGCTTGGAGCATATTTATCTAATTCTGGCAAAGTTAATGGGAGCTCATCTTTATTTAAAACATACGTCTCGCCATTATCTAAAAACACTACAGGAATCGGCTCTCCCCAATATCTTTGTCGTGAAAAAATCCAATCTCTTAATTTATAATTAACTTTAATTTTTCCAACATTTAATTTTTCAAGATGTTCAATTATAACTTTTTTGGCATCAGCAATATTTAATCCATTAGCAAAATCGCTATTGATATGAGGCGCATCGCCTTCAAAAGCATGTTCGCTAATATCGCCTTCTAAAACCTGAATCATATCAAGATTATGTTTTTTTGCGAACTCATAATCTCTTTGATCATGAGCAGGAACCGCCATAACAGCGCCACTGCCATATCCATATAAAACATAATCAGCAGCAAAAATAGGAACCTTCTTACCGTTGATTGGATTAATTGCGTATGCTCCGATAAATACACCACTCTTGTCTTTATTTAATTCAGTTCTTTCCATATCGGATTTGCTTTTAATGGAATCTATATATTTATTAACTTCATCTAAGCATTCTTTTGTCACTAACTCTTTTACAAGTGGATGTTCAGGTGCTAAACAACAATATGTACAACCAAACAATGTATCTGCTCTGGTTGTAAAGACATTAAATGATTTATCACTACCATCTATTTTGAATGTAATTTCTGCTCCAACCGATTTTCCAATCCAGTTTGTTTGCATATTAATTGTGGATTTAGGCCAATCAAGCATGGATAAACCATCCAATAATTTTTCTGCATAACTTGTAATAGAAAGCACCCACTGACGCATCGGCATCTTTATAACTGGATAACCACCGCGTTCGCTTTTTCCATCAATAACTTCTTCATTAGCTAATACGGTACCAAGTTGAGGACAATAGTTAACTGGAATATTGCTTACATATGCCAAACCACTTTTATAAAGTTCAGTAAAAATCCATTGCGTCCATTTATAATATGAAGGATCGCTTGTAGCAATTTCTTTGCTCCAATCATATGAAAAACCTAAGCTTTTAATCTGTTTTTTGAAATTTGCTATATTTTTTTGTGTAAATTCATCAGGATGTTTATTGTTTTTAATTGCAAATTGTTCAGCAGGAAGGCCAAAAGAATCCCATCCCATTGGATGAAGAACATTGAAACCTTGCATTCTTTTCATTCTAGCAACAACATCTGTTGCGGTATAACCTTCAGGATGACCAACGTGAAGCCCTTGTCCACTTGGATAAGGGAACATATCTAAAATATAATATTTTGGTTTTGAAAAATCATAAACGTCACAATAAAATGGCTTCTTTTCTTCGTAAATCTTAGCCCATTTTTGTTCTATTTTTTGATGTTCGTAACTCATTTAGTTACCGCCTTTCTATACAAATCAATGTATTCTTGACATGATTTTTTCCATGATCTATCAAGAACCATTGCGTTTTTAATCAATTTATTAAACACTTTTTTATCGTTAAATGTTTTAAGAGAATAATTAATCGTTTCGCCTAACGCTATTCCATCATAATTATCAAACATAAATCCATTAGCGGCATCTGCGTTCTTATTATTATAAGGAATAACAGTATCCGCTAAACCACCAGTTTTTCTTACAATTGGAAGAGTTCCATATCTTTGAGCGATAATTTGCCCGATTCCACATGGTTCAAATAGTGATGGCATTAAGAAGAAGTCGCTTCCTGCATACACTTTATGGGCCAAAGTATCGTTATATCCAATATAAATACCTACATTGTTTGGATATGCATCTCTTAGAGTTTGGAAATGATGTTCAAGTTCTTTTTCACCGCTTCCTAGGATGACAACACTCGCACCCAAAGAAACTAGATAAGAAACATTTGATAATACTAAGTCAATTCCTTTTTGCCATGTTAAGCGTGAGACAAGACCAAAAACTGGTCCATCATTTAAAGGTAATGAAAACGAATTTAACAAATCTTTTTTATTAGACGCTTTAGCGCGTAAAAAAGCGTTTGATGAATAAGTTTTTAGAATCTTTGTATCAGTTGCAGGATTAAATTCAACTGTATCTAATCCGTTAATAATTCCGACAAAGTCATCTTTTCTAAGAGTAAGAACTGCTGATAAACCATGTGATAATTCGCTTGTCAATAATTCATTTCTATGAGTAGGCGAAACAGTTGATATTTCATCAGCATAAACAATTGCACTCTTAAGAGTGGATACTTGTCCTTCGAATCGAACGATTCCTTTATCAAAAAGCTCATCTGATAATCCGAAATAATTATTTAAAAAATATTTATCCATCATACCTTTAAATGCTGGATTATGAATAGTTAGCACAGTATGAATTCCTTGATAAAATTCATCGTAACAATATTTTTCTTTCAATAGACAAGGAATCATTCCTCCTTGCCAATCATGAACATGAATAATGTCAGGTTTAAAATCAATTGCTTTTAATGTATCCAATGCTGCTAAAGAAAAATAAGCAAATCTTTCTTGATCGTCATTATAACCATATAAATCGTCACGATTAAAATAATATTCATTATCAATTAAATAATAATCAATATTATCAATTACAAGTTTATAAATGCCTACATATTGCCTTCTCCAAGACATATCAAGATAAAAATGAGTTACAAATTCTGCATTTTTAATTTTGTTTTTAATTGTTTTGTAAAAAGGCGTAATGATAATTGTTTTTTCATTATCAATATTTAATTCCCTAGAAAGAGAATATGTGACATCGGCCAAACCACCACTTTTGCAAA
>DNPJ01000141.1:2314-2512 GCA_003501485.1 Bacillota bacterium | reverse complement strand
AACTTGAAGGAAGTTCTATTGAATAATTATGGTCCGAATATAAATTATTGAAGAAATTATAAAGAGAATAATGACATTTTATTGCTTTCGGTCTTAGTGTTTTTAGAATATACTTTATGATTTTCTTGAAAATAATTTTATCATAAAAATTAACAAGACATGTCTGCAGAAATATTATTTTATTTTCAACGTGAAATC
>DNPJ01000141.1:1087-2289 GCA_003501485.1 Bacillota bacterium | reverse complement strand
AGTTTTCCACATACTCCTTTATCTTCCCAAAAAAGAATATAATTTGAGTCATCATACATCATTCCTGTTTGGTTAAACGTAAATGGTAAAAGTTCAGGAGTATATTCCGTTTTTAATTCTTTTATATAAATATTCATATCAATTCTTCTCCAGTCTTGCCTTTATTTTTGAAAAAACAGAAAACTTTTCATTTCTATTAAGTCCAAATAACAATATCAAAATCACATTTACAATAAGAGAAACAGCAGTAGTTACGCAAAGTCTGAAGAATGACTGGACAAAAAATCCTATAAAAACAAACATTATAAAAAATGAAATTACAGAAACTAAAATCACAGGAATTAATATTTTTAATATAAGGTTTATGAATTTATAATCCATAGTTTTACAAATGTAAAAAATACGTATGAAAATAGAAACAAATGTAAATACAGGAGATACTACTAATGCAGAAGTTGCATCAAAACCAAAATGAAAAAGAATAAGACAAACAGGAAGATACAACAAGTTAAAGACAGACATAGAAAAAACATATTTCGAGATTTTTCCAGTTGCCTGAATTCCAACCATCAAAGGCAATGTCAGAGAATCTATGCAACAATCGACTATTATCAATTTTGAAAAGATAACAGAATATTCAGGCGGAATTTTCAGCCAAATATTCAAGAGATATTCCATTTCTAAAAACGCAGGAAAACCAATAACAAAATTTATAAAATAACTGATCTTGCATGACAAAATCAAAAAATCATATAGCTCCTTTTTTCTGTTTTGTGCAAACTGCTTCGTAACAAATGGGCTTATCGCAGTAGAGAAATTTATTGAAAAACTTTGTATTATTCCACTTATGTTTGTCGCAATTCCCCTCGCAGCAACAACTTTAGAGTTGAACTTCTGATTTAAAAAAACATTCAAAATCTGAATTTTAAAAATATTTATTATCGAGCCACCCAAATTGGAGAATGTATAAATGTACATATCACATATTTGATTCCAATTCCAATATTTTATAAGCTTTACATTTTTATATTTAAGAAAGCAAAAAAGCATATAAATAAAAAATGAAATTGCAGATGGAAAAATCATTAAGAAACTATAAAGAATAAGCTTGTCAAAATTCACTTTTGTCAAAAGTACCGTCATTACCAATTTTGCAACTGATTCAAATACACTGACAAAAGAAAAAACAAACATATTCTCAA
>DNPJ01000141.1:825-1001 GCA_003501485.1 Bacillota bacterium | reverse complement strand
TAACACACTGAAATGAAAGTATAACTGCATCACCTCTTCCTTCTGGAAGAATCATTTTTCTTGAGACATACCACAGTCCTAAGCTCTCTGAAAGTAAAACAATTACAACAGCAATCCCTATATAGCTTAGGATTGTCATTGAAAATATCTTTGAAAGCTCGTTGCTATTTTTTCCA
>DNPJ01000141.1:0-791 GCA_003501485.1 Bacillota bacterium | reverse complement strand
TTTTCCAATCTCAAAAGAAAAATACCGCTGGCTGGCATTTGACATAGAATTATTAATGAATCCCAAAGTCGCGACAATTCCGGCAATAACATTGTAAATGCCATAATCTTCTGTTCCTAATATCTTTAATACAATTTTTACCGTATATAGGCTTACAAATATATTAAGAATTTGACGCGCATAGAGAAAAAATGTATTTACTGTAATCTTTTTTGCTGTACCTGACATTTTTTAATTTAGAATATAAACCTTTGATTTTTCCTCAGTTTCTTTTATACTTAAATGAAATGTTACAGTTATAATAATATTTTCATTATCAATGATTTTTTCAGATTTATCCTGAAAATCTATTATATCTGTTACAAAAATTTTCTTTTTAATTTCAGAAAAAGGAATAATATATTTATTGTTTTCATTAATATAAATTGCTTCGATTTTTTTATTATCAAAATTTATTTGACTACCATTGAACTGAAATTTTTTATCTGCAATTAATGAATCAAAACAATTTGGCGAAACAAAGATTTTATTTTCATTTTCCAGATTAGAAACTTCTCTGATTGAAGAAATTTCTATTTTTTCAATTTTAGTATTTTTTATAAAATGACTACAAATAACTTTCCAAAGAGTTTCTTTTAAGAAGTCAAATGTATAAGTCTCAAAAAAATGTTCGCTTAACAGCTTTCCATTAAAATCAAATTTGAATGGAAAATAAAAAGAATCATTTTTTGTTCCATCTGAATCTTCCTTTAATAATTGTTTAAAAGATATTTTCAATTCATTTTTTAGTT
>DNPJ01000033.1 GCA_003501485.1 Bacillota bacterium | reverse complement strand
TTCCTTTTAAATATCCCATAAAGTTCAATACCGACATCTTTGGTGGTATTTTAACAAGCATATGTATATGATCAGGCATCGCATGTGCCTCTATTATTTCGACATCTTTATAGGCACATAGTTGTCGTAGAATTGCTCCTATCTCCGCTCTTAATTTTCCATATATTACTTTTCTTCTATACTTCGGAACAAAAACAATATGATACTTACAATTCCATCTTGTGTGTGATAAACTAGAATCGTCATTCATGAATGATACCTCCTCTATGTTAATTTGGTTGCCAGACCACAATTATCATATAGCGAGGTTTTTTCTTTTCCACTACTACGCTTAAGCTTATCTTTTCTCACACGTATTAACGTGTGGTTTTCATCTCCTTTGGAGATAATCATAACCACGTGTAAAACGCGTGGTTTGTACTGAGACTATAAGTCTCTATTACCTGGAGCTGTAAAAAAATAAAATTTTAGAATATAATTCTAAAATGACTATTAAAATTACAGTTCTTTTTTTGGTTTTTTAGTAAAAAAAGCATAGTTATCCACAAATTAGTATGTGGATAAAGTTTTTTTGTTATTTTTTTGCATTATAAAAAGAATTTCTGTTTATTTTTATTAGCAAACTTCTATATTTTCTCTATATTTAAGATTATGATATTTAGCTAAATTAAAACCAATAATTATTAAATAGAATTCAAGATTTACCTTCTTTAATGAAACTCGAGTTATTCTTCGATAATTATAGTCTTGTTTAATAACACCAAATGCACCTTCTGCCATGTATGATCTTGTACATCTTAATTTTATTCCTTCTTCTGATGCTAAATTATCTATTACCTCGCTATGATATTTTGTAAGTGTTCTATTAACTTTAATAATTCTATTATTTTTTGATTGATGACATAATTCTTTTAATGGACAATTACTACAATCTTCACACTGATATTTTTCTTCTGTTCTATTATCTTTGTTTCCAGGAATTATTGGTTCACTAATTAAATAAAATTTTTTATTATTTGGACATATTGGATGCCCTTCCTCATCTATTTGAAAATTGATAGATCTAAACTTATCTTCATGAAATTTTTTGTCGTGTGTTTCTTTCTCCCACATTGAAAACTTCATATATTTTCCAATGTTATTATTTTCACAAAATGTATATGTTTCTAAATTACCATATCCTGCATCTCCTACCGCTTTATCAGGATATTTTCCATAAATTTCTTTGTATTTTTCCATTAATGGAATAAAACATTTATTATCTGCTGTTAACTGAGAAGTTAATCCATAAAGAATAATTTCTCCAGCAGAAACTAATTGCCAATTATAAGCAGGTAATAATGCTGTGTTTCCCATATAATCAGTTTTCATTCTCATAAAAGTTGCATCAACATCAGTTTTTGAATAAGAATTTCTATTTTCACCACATCTATCTATTTTATTGGCATATTCTTTCAATTTATCAATAATATTTGATAATCTAATAAAATATTTTTGAATAATAGTCTTATGCTTTCCTTTTCCTTCAACAAATTTAATTGATTTTTTTTCAATTATAGATTGTAAATAATTTTTATTTATCTCAAGTTCTTCAATTGAATAAGATTGTTTTACTTCAAATGCCAATCCTGGCTCAAGAATTTGTGAATTATTAATTTCATTAAAAAGAGAATTTAAATGTTTGAATTTTCTATCTCTAGATGTAATACAGGCATTTTTCCAAACCCAAGTATATTTATTTGGAAATGCTTCTATTTTTGTTCCATCTATAAACACTGTTGAAATATCAATGTTTTGCTTATTTATAATATATTTTGTAATATCGTTTGAAATATTTTCAATAGAATCTAAAAGATAAGTATTGATGAAATTACAAATTGTCATATGTGTAGGTTTTGCTTCATCACTTAAATACATAAAACGTATATCGTTACGACAAAGAGATTCAATTTTTCTTAATGATCTAACATTGATCATAAACGCGAATAACACAATTTTTAATAAAACTTTAGGATCATAACCATCTCTACCTCTACTTTCGTTAGAGCTAGAAATTAAATATTTATCTAAATTTACTCCTTCTATGATTTCACTAAAGGTAACCACGGGATCAGTTGGATTAATTAAAATACCAACATTTAGTGGTAATTTCATTTGAATTGTGTTAATCTCTAATTGAGTTGTTGAGGTTAACTTATTCATAAGTTAATTATACAAAAAATTGAGCCTTAAATCTTTTGATTAGGCTCTTTTTTTTAAAATAAAAAGCTGTAAGAGAATAATAATAAAATATTATTTCTTTACAGCCCCTTTTTACATTGTTCAAAGCCATCTTGCATTTGTCACCTTTGCTATCCCTAACAATGGATCATTTATTACTTGCTACCCTTAAAAGGGTCTTCATATTCTTTTACACTTAGTTTATCTATCATCATGTCGTGCTTTTCTTGATCTTGTATATATTTCTTTACAGTTGCTTCATTTAATCCTACTGTACTTACATAATATCCTTCAGCCCAAAAATGTCTATTACCATATTTATATTTTAAATTTGCATGTTTTTCAAATATTCTTAAACTACTTTTCCCTTTCAAATATCCCATAAATTGCGATACACTTAATTTTGGTGGTATCATCAACAACAAATGAACATGATCCAACATCATATGTCCTTCAACGATTGTTACACCTTTATATCCACATAGTTCTTTTATTATATCACGTATATCTTTTCTTATTTGCCCATATATTGCTTTACGTCGATATTTCGGTATAAATACTATGTGGTACTTACAATTCCATTTCGTGTGTGCTAAACTTTCCATTGTAATCTCCTTTATATTTTGATGGCTTCGAACACCCTCATTCTATATCAGAGGTTACTTTTTTTCTATAAGTTTTTTTCTCACGTGCTTAGCACGTGGTTTATTATTCATCCGTGACCGACAATTTCATCGTCTTTGTCACGAATTTAGGCATTACCATAATAAACGTTTAGTCTATATATATAATATATAGACTAAAAATACTA
>DNPJ01000085.1 GCA_003501485.1 Bacillota bacterium | reverse complement strand
GTAAAAAGGCGTAATGATAATTGTTTTTTCATTATCAATATTTAATTCCCTAGAAAGAGAATATGTGACATCGGCCAAACCACCACTTTTGCAAAGTGGGTTTGCTTCACTTGTAATCATCGCAATTTTCATTTGTAAAAAGTTCCTTGTTCTAAATAAATTGGGCTAGTTTTCTTCCCTTCAATTTTTGCTGTTGAAGCAATATGACAATATTTATCAATAACAGCGTGTTTTATGACTGCTCCTGGATCAATATAAGTTCCAGTTAAAATAATTGAATCTTCAATTACGGCACCTTTGCCTATTTCAACATAACGTGAAATAATCGAATTTTTTATTGTTCCATCAACACTGGCTCCGTTTGCAATAAATGCGTTTGATACGTTTGAATTAAAACCATATTTTGCAGGCGCTGTATTGTGTGTGAGAGTATATATTGGCCAATCTTTACCATATAAATTTTTAGCAATGTTGTAATTTAATAATTCGAATGAATAATCAACAAAATGTTGGAATGAATCAAAGCAACGAACATATCCTTTATACTCATAAGCTTTAACTCTTGCACTTTTGTTAATAACAAATTTCAATATCGCTTCTTTTAGTGATTTGCATTTTAAATAATCACTATCATGAAGAATTCTTTGGAGAGTGTTAGCACCAATAACATATGTTTCCATCGAAACATTTGCGGTTTTGCTTTTTCCATTATTTTTCTTTAAAGAAATAACGTTACCGTCTTTAATTGTTAGTATATTGCTTGTAGAGAACGATTCATCAGCGTTGTCGATATGCGAATAAACAATTGTTATATCTGCATCGCTTTCAAAATGTTGTTCAAGAAGAGGCCTAATATCCAAAGTAGAGACTATATGAGCTGGTTGAACAACAATTGCATCAGCTTTTGTTTCATATAAAACCCAGTCATTATTTAACAAGCACTCAATATCAGTATTAACTTTTGGGTTTTTTAAACCTTTTTCGTTAATAAGGATATTTTGTCTAGCAATTTTTGTGTTATTAACCCATGTTTTTAATGAACCGACATGTTTTGAAACACTTCTAAAATTATCTTTTACTAAAATATTAAAATCATCAATTCCTGAATTTGTAAAATTTGATAACGCAAAATCCATCAACGCAAATCGTCCCAAAAATGATGTTGAACCCAAAGTTCTTTTTTCAGTTAAAGGTCCTAGATTTGGTGAATTGAAAAGATTTAAAAAACCAACTACACGTCTACTCATGATTTCTTACCACCTTTTTTGAATATAAAATAACTTGATCATCTGGTGCCGATACTTCTTCGTTTGGACCAACTATTGAATCAGGTGCTAAAACAGCATTTTTAACAACTGCTCCTTCTTTGATCTTTACACCAGGCATTAAAACAGAATTAATTACCTTTGCACCTTCGTAAACAATTACCTCATTTGAAATAACTGAATGTTCTACATTACCAAAAATAATGGCGCCTTGATTTATAAGAGAATCTTTTACTGATGCATTGCTTCCGATATATTGAGGATGTGAATTTGTGTCTTCACTATAGATACGATTGCCATTTGTTATATCACTCAAATGTCCACCTTTGCTCGCCGATAAAAGCAAATCCATGTTAGCTTGATGAAGAGAGGCAATTGTACCAACATCTTTCCAATAACCTTTATAGACATAAGACATCATTTTTCTTCCATCATTAAGCATAGTAGGAATTATGTCTTTTCCAAAATCATGCGATGATTTAGGATTTTGTGCATCTGCTATCAAATATTTTCTAAGCACTTTATATTTAAAAATATAAATTCCCATGCTTGCCAAATTTGAAACTGGATGAGCAGGTTTTTCTTGGAATTCTACAATTTGACCTTTCTCGTCAGTCACTAAAATTCCGAATCTGCTCGCTTCATTCATTGGAACTTGATAAACCGCTATTGTGCAATCAGCAGAATTATCTAAATGCTGTTCAAGCATTTCATCATATGTTGTGCAGTAAATATGGTCACCTGATAAAATTAAAACATTTTCTGGATCAAGAGAATCTAGAAAATCTAAATTGCAATAAATTGCATCAGCTGTTCCTTTAAACCAAGATAGCCCTTCTTCAGTTTGACGAGGGGTTAGTGTTGTTGTTGAAGAACGAGTGCCGCTTAGGCCCCATTTTTCGCCATCACCAATGTATCTGTCCAAAGAGACAGATTCGTATTGCATTAGAACACCGACATTATGAATGCCGCTGTTAGCGCAATTTGATAGAGGAAAATCGATGATGCGATATTTCGCTCCAAAACTAACTGCAGGTTTGGCAATTTTCTTTGTCAACGCTTCTAGACGTGTGCCTTTTCCTCCAGCTAGTATCATAGCAACCATTTTTTCTGACATAGTTAGCTCCTTATTAAATAAAAAATATTTTTATTTCCTAAATAATTTTAGCATAATAATCTATCATCTTAAAAGATAGATTTGATGATATTTTAAAGTTGTTTATAATTAATGTATGTCAAAAAACCAAAATGATAACAAACTGAAAATTTCTTCAACTAGAATTATTTTAATATTTTTGGCTTGTTTTTTTGTTTTCGAAATAATTTTCTATCTATCATTTCAATATAAAAACTTCTGGCCATTAGAAGAAAGCTTTTATATTTACACTCCTGCACTAGCGATTTCTACAATCATTTTTTGTGTGATATCAATAACTCAAACATATTATACAGTTGACAAACATAAAATAACCCATGTCAAAATGGGAAAAACATACGAATATTACTTTAAAGATATTATTTATATTGATGAAGAATGGTCAAAAAAACACAAGATGCTTCTATTTTATCAAAACGATGGAAAAGGAAGATATTTAGCCTTCGATAAAGAAGGAATAATTTTTGAATATGCTCTCGAATATTCAAGGCTAATTTCGAGAGAAGAATTCAAAATGCGTTTTCCTAACGTAAAACTTTAGTTTACAACTTCAAAAACACATGATAAAATACAACTTGCATTTTTAGAAAAAGTGAGGTTATAAATATGTCAAGAGTATGTCAAATCACAGGCGTTGGTCGCCATACAGGTAATGCACGTTCACACAGCAATATTGCTACACGTCGCGTTTGGAATGCCAACCTTCAAAAATATAAAATGAACATTGATGGCAAAGTTGTTACTGTTCGCATGACAGCAAGAGCACATCGTTCATTAATGAAAAAAGCAAAATAATTTTCATTCCTCACATTTAAAAAAGGCTCAATTGAGCCTTTTATTTTTTAATTAATTAACGAAGTTAGAAACAGAATTTGAGCGATAAGAATTACTAATATTGATATCCATTCGCTATAAGCCAATGGGAAGAATTTTGGTCTAATATAATATTTTTCATCACCATTCACATGCTCTTCAAGCAAAGCCCATTGTTTTAATTTTGGGTTAAATATAACAATTGCCATGAGAATAACAAATAATAAACCCACTATTGCAAGGGCTAAATGATATCCGCCTTCGTTAAATCTTTTAAGCATTGAATAAGCTACAAATGATCGAACTGTTGCTAAAGAGATAGAAAGAAAAGAGCCAGCCATTAAAAATGTGGAAACAATTATATGCTCGCGTTGATATTTCATCGGTAAATAAAATGTGACAATCATGAAAACGCCTGTAATGCCTATAACAAAAACGATAATTATAGGAAGTATCGAATTATTTTTTAATTCACCTACAAAAGGAAGAATTGTTCCAAGAGTCGCGAATAAAGATATTATGAAAATGATTGAAAATATTTTTGTAATATTTGAAAAAGCTTCATAAGGAAAATGGTTTGCAAATGAGAAATTGTCATATTTTTTTCGTCCATTTAAAAATGAAAAAAGAACCATTAAGCCAAATGAAACCACATTAACAATCAATATGACTAACCAAATGATATTAAACTCAATCATCTTAAAGAATCGATCCTTTCTTTAATATCATCGTGTCCAAAAAGATAACTTCCAGCAACTAATATATCAGCGCCAGCCTTACGGCATTTGTGGCCTGTAATATCGTTAATACCGCCATCAACTTCAATAAGGCAATTATAACCATTTTTATCAATTATATGGCGAAGTTTGCGAATTTTTCTAAGGGCGTTTGGCATAAATTTTTGGCCACCTTTTCCTGGTTCAACACTCATAACTAAAACAACATCTACTTTATCAAGCAAAGGAAGAATTTCTTTGACTTTTGTTTTTGGCTTAATTGAAATGCCTGCTTTCACATTATTATCGTGAAGATAATTAATTATCTTCCCTGCGCATATTGGACATTCAACAGCTTCGTAGTGGAATGTAATTAAATCAGCCCCTGCTTCAACAAATTGTTTAGAGACTTCTTTAGGATCAGCAACCATTATATGAACATCGTTAACCATTTTGTGCGATTTAGCAAATTTTTTGACATCATCGACAGAAAAAGAAGTATTTGGAACAAATATGCCATCCATAATATCCCAATGAAGATATTCAGCACTGCATTGCTCAACTTTTTTAATTTCATTAAGTAAATCTTCTTTGTTTGCCGCTAAAAGGCTTGGAGCTACATAATCTTTCATTTATTTATACCTCTCTTTTTTGTATGGAAGTTCATCTAATAACTTCAAATATATTGTATAACTATCTTTTGAAAGAACGCCATTCTCAATTTGCTTTTTAATCATGCATTCTTTTTCATTTAAATGTAAACAATTCGAGAAATAACACTCGTTATAGTATTTGTTAAATCCTGGAAAATAAGTTGATAAATCTTCTTTATATATATTAAGATCAATGGAAGAAAAACCAGGAGTGTCTCCAATAAAACCGTTATTATAAGGTAGAAGGATCACTTCCTTTGTTTGGTGCTTACCTCTTCCAAGAGCGGTACTATACTCACCTATTTTTCTATCATAAAGTGGATCTATTAAATTAATTAGAGATGATTTTCCAACTCCTGTTTGGCCCATAAAAATAGATGTTTTGTCTTTTAATTCTTTTTTGATTAAATCGATTTCATCACAATTATTTTTTGATAATGAAAAGACATCTATACCAAGATTATTTAATTCACCAATCAGTTCATTAATAATACTGTCATCATTTAATAAGTCGCATTTACTCAAAATAACTTTCACAGGAATATTATTCATATTTATATAGGTTATAAACTTATATAAAAGTAGCTTAGAAAAATTAGGTTCTTTCATAGACATAACTATGAATATCTGATCAATATTGCACGCTAAAGGTCTAACTAATTCATTTTTTCTTTCAAGTTTTGCTTGTATAACAAAATTTTCATCATCAAAAACAACATTATCTCCTACTAAAAAACGTTCTTTTTTATAGCGAAAAATACCTTTGATAAAACTACTGTATGTTATTCCATCAGAATAAATTAAATATTTCCCATTAATTATTGAAATGATTTTTCCAACCATTATTTAAAACCAAATATCCTCTTTAAAATAGATTTCTTTTCCTTAAAGTTATCTTTATTATCCATTGCGGATTTCACGGCCGCAAGCATTTCGTCAGCGCTTTTATATCTTTCTTTTGGATTTTTCTTGCAAGCTTTCAAAATAATCTTATCAATTTCTTTTGGAACACTTGGGGTATATTTTGTTGTGCTAGGAAAAGGTTTTCTTACATGGGCCACTGCCACATCAACTGCGTGAGCTTCTTCAAAAGGAAGTCTACCAGTGATAAGTTCAAAAAAAGTTACACCTAGAGAATAGATATCGCTTTGTATGGTGGGTGCTTTACCAGCACATATTTCTGGCGCTAAATAAAACACTGAACCAAGAATGCCTTTTTCTGTCTTTGTTTCATCCAAATTAGCATCAACAGCGATTCCAAAATCAGCTAATTTAACTGTTCCATCTGCTAAATAAAAAATATTTTGAGGTTTAATATCGCGGTGAATAATTCCGTGTTTATGAATGTAACTTACTGCGTCAAGAAGTTGAATCATTATTTGACATGATTCATAGACTGTCAATTGAGTTAAAAATTCAAGTTTTTCATGCAAAGTTTGTCCTTTGATATATTCGTAAACCATATATGGCCTAGAATCAACTTCTCCTCTAGAAAAAACATGAATAATATTTGGATGATTCATCGCAGCGCAAGCAGTAGCTTCTCTTTCAAAGCGAAGAACATTTTGACTGTCATCGAGAAGTTCTTCTCTCATGACTTTAATTGCAACAATTTTATGTGCGATTATATCTGTTGCCTCAAAAACCTCTGCCATTCCACCTGTTCCAAGTCTACCGGTAATGCGATAACGATTATCGATGCGTTCACCAATTTTAATCATTGTCAATCGCCTCCCAGTAAGATATTCCTATATTATCCGAACCACCATTATTGTTAGCAATGGATATAAGTGTTTCAATTTTTTG
>DNPJ01000118.1:1022-3038 GCA_003501485.1 Bacillota bacterium | reverse complement strand
TGACTTTGCAAATAAAACAATCAAAATAGAACGAGCAATCACTCAAACTTTAAAATTTGATGAACAAGGCAATGTTAAAGACCGAACAACAGTTATTGGTGACACAAAAACTGCTTGTAGTGTTAGAGATATTCCTGTTACGGATATTGTCCTAGAAACATTAAAACAATGGAAAGAAAAGCAAGGTAAAAGACAAGAAACAAATCCAAATGTAACAGCGATTTTAACTGCACCAACATCATTTGTGTTTGCTAATGATAATGGAAGTTATAGGACTTATTATGGCACAAGAGTAATCTTTGATAGGTTTAAACGAAGAAACGGATTAAATAAATATCACATTCATTTTCACGGACTTCGCCATACATTTTCAAATATGCTTTTTGAAATGAACGAAAATCCAAAAGTAATTCAACAACTTTTAGGACACCGTGATGTAAAAACGACAATCACTGTCTATAACTCGGTAAATAGCGAATATGTAAGAGAAACAACCGATAGATTAAACACTAAAATTCAAGAGCACGAACAAGAGCGAGAGGTTGAACAAGAAATAGATGATGATTTATCTGATGAAGAAATTGAACGCCAAATTCGTGAACTTGAAAAATTGCAAGAACGCAAACGCAGAAGAAAAGAAAAAGATTTTGAGATGTAGAAAGTGTGTCACATAAGTATTGACTTTGAAAAATCTTATGATAGAATGCAAGTAAAAGGTTGAAGAAACGCAATGTTCTTCAACCTTTTGCATTCTAAAAGGAGGTATGATATAATAAATGGAGAAAGGTCCTAGTACTTATGCTGAATACTGGACAAGTGAATATGCTGAAGTAAATCATTTTTATTTTCATGCATATGATATGGGATATACATATATAACAGATTATTCACAAGCGGCTATAAATTTTGCGTTAAAAAAGGGAGATAATATAATATCTTTTACAGCAAATGAAAAAAAATTTCATTCAACTTACAAATATGATGTAGAAACGAATGAATTTATTATTATTTCTAGGGATGGTAAAATTGTTACGTATTATTTACCTGAAGACGGAATTGATTATTTCTATAGTCAATTTGATAAATATGGAGATTATTGGAATTAAAAGGAGAAAGTTATGAAAGAAAAAATTGAAGATAAAACAACCCACGCAAACAAATGCAAAATATGTGGAATGGGAAATATAAATTTCATTCACGATATATGTATATATTGCGGCTGGGAAGATGATGATATTCAAAACGAACAGCCAGATTATATGGGCGGTGCAAATCATATGAGTTTTAATCAATATAAGAAATTTTGGGAAGAAAATAAAAAAGAAATTTTGAATGCTGACAATACTTGCTTTAAAGCAATTGATTTAGCAAGAAAATATTATGAAAAAAATTATAAAAATCATAAGTTGAATTAAGTTTAACCTATGATTTTTTTGTAAGGAGTTTTTATGAAGGAAAAATATGAAGTTGATAACAATTTAACACAAGAAAAAACTGAATATGAAAAAGAAAAGTTAACGAAAAAACTTAAACTAGTTAGAAATGAATTTAAAACAGTTGGTAAATATGGTATGCCACTAATTAAAAAGCAAGAAATTGATTTAGAGAAAATCGATTTGTGGAATTACACAAAGACAAAATTAAACGATGGAGATAACAAGAATAAAACAATTCACTTTTTTACTTATGATTGGCTATTTGAAAACATTTATGAAAAACCAGAACTAGCAATGGAAAAATTAAAACAATATTATGCAGTGTTATCTCCAGAATTTAGTTTATACTGGGATATGCCAAAGGCGCTTCAAATTTTTAGTACATTTAAAAATAGATGGTGTGGTGCGTTTTTTCAAAAGCATGGAATGAAAGTGATACCGACAGTATGCTGTGCTGGCGATGATAGTTATGATTTTTGTTTTGATGGTATAGAACAGGGCTCTGTAGTTGCAGTATCAACTTATTGTAGAGAAGAATATAAACATGAGTTTATGAAAAGTTATAATAAAATGCTGGAAG
>DNPJ01000118.1:0-984 GCA_003501485.1 Bacillota bacterium | reverse complement strand
AAATGCTGGAAGTAATTAAACCTATTGGAATTATTTGTTATGGAACACCGTTTGATGAAATGACAGGAAATATTAAGGCTATTAGTCCGTTTAATCAAGAAGAATTAATTGCAAAAATGGGCTTTGAAAACTATATGAAGAAATATATATCTGGCGAGTTATATCCAACAAGGTAGGCACAGCATGAAAGATTTGAAATTAAACATTGAATTACTGCCTAAGGGTGCTTGGGGTAATGATTTTAGTAGAACATTGGCTAAAAAAGATTGGGATATTTTAAGAAAAGTTTGCTACGATAAAGCAAATCACAAATGCACAATTTGTGGATTCGAAACAGATGATTTAGATGCTCATGAAGTCTGGGATTTTGATGTTGAAACAAAAACTCAAACTCTTAGAGATATAATTGCTATTTGTAGTAAATGTCATGGAGTTAAACATATAAGAAATTCGCAAAGGTTGGGATATGGAGAAAATGCAAAAAGACATTTTATGGAAGTTAATAACTGTAATGAATTGGAATTTGCGAAGCATTTAGCCAAAGGTCAAATGGATTTTGAAGAAAGAAATAAAATTTATAGATGGAAGATGATTGCAAATTTAGAAAAGTTTGGTGGCAAAAATATTGAAATTAAAGAAATCGTTATTCCATTAATTAAATCAGAATATAAACAAGATGAATTAAACCTACTTAAAAATGAATGTGGTTTTGCACCTAGAATTTTAGATGTCAATATTGATAATTACCAAGGGACTATATCTATAACCTGTGACAAAACTAATAAAATTGAATGGTTTGATGAAAATAAAAATTTGTTAGATACAAAATATAATTTTGGCGAAAAATTTAACACAAATTTTTCTGTTAAAGATTTAAGATGTTCATATTTAAAATTCAAGTTAACAGGATTGTATGGGGAAAAAGTTTCAAAAAAATTTTATTTAATTGAATGTAAATAATTTGACAGCAATTGACAGCAAATG
>DNPJ01000131.1 GCA_003501485.1 Bacillota bacterium | reverse complement strand
AATCATCCGTGGATATTTTTCCACCGCCTTCATCGCCGCAACCTGCCAAAGTAAAAAGTGTTGATGTAATCGCTACCATTAAGAATAAAGATTTCTTTTTTTCCATTTTCTTTCTCCTTTTTTTAACCTTTTAATGAACCAACCACTACACCTTTTGTAAGAGTTTTAAAGATAAGTGGATACAAAACAAATATTGGTATAACCGAAACAACAATTGCTGCAAAAGAAACAGTTTCAGGAGCAATTGAGCTCAATAATTCTTGTGGAAGTCCAACACCTGCAGGAGGCATCGAAGATTCTTTGATAACTTTCATTAAATAATATTGAAGTGTCCACAAATTTTCGTTTGACGTGTAAATCATCGTATCAAAGAACGAATTCCAATGTCCGACAGCTATCCAAAGACCAACTGTGGAAATAACAGGCATTGATAACGGCATAATAATCTTAAAGAAAATAGTAAATTCACTTGCGCCATCCATTTCAGCAGATTCATGAATTTCTTCAGGAATTGATTTAAAGAAATTGCAGAATACGAGCATGTTATATACGCTAAACAAACCAGGAATGATGTAAACCCAGAAAGAATCGAATAAGCCTAATTGTAAAATTACCCAGAAATATGGAATCAGACCACCGCTAAAGAACATTGTAAATACAAAGAACCTATAAAAGTGGCTTCGAGCTATCAAATTCTTTCTGCTCATTGCGTAAGCTACAATTGCCGTAAACACAATACCAAGAACTGTACCTAAAACAGTTCTAGCGATTGTTATTCCGTATGATTTCCATAAGCGTACATCAAATAAAACAACCTGATAATTTTCAAAAGACCACACTCTTGGCCAGAAATAAATTCCACCATTAACATAATCTTGCCCATTATTGAAAGATCCTGCTAAAACATAAATTAGAGGGTAAACGCTTAATAATGCGAACAAAATCAAGAAAGTTGCATTTAGATAATCGAACCAATTCTTTCTTTGTTTCCTTCCAGTTGAGCCAACCATCAATGGCTTTTTATAATGCTTTTTAATAACCATATTAGACGACTCCGTTTCCTGTAATTTTTTTACAAACTAAATTTCCAAGACCAAGCAATATAATTGAAACAACACTTTTGAAAAGCCCTACCGCAGTGGAATAAGAATAACGCTGACTAACAACACCGTATTTATAAACAAATGTGTCAAGAACTTCGCTTGTAGATGTATTAATTGCGTTTTGGAATACCCAAATATGATCAAATCCGTTATTTAAAATTCCGGAAAGCGATAAAATGAAAAATAACACAATTGTTGGTGCAATGCTTGGAATTGTTATATGAATGATTCGATGCCATCTATTCGCACCATCCATTTTTCCTGCCTCATATAGTTGAGGATCGATGCCACTTATCGCAGCAATATAAATAATTGAGCCCCAACCTAAACCTTTCAATAATGAGGTGATAATAATTGTTGGCCAGAAAAACTGAGCTTCACCAAATTGTATTGGATCACTCACAATATGAGTCGATAAAAGTATTTGATTTATAATTCCTTCGGAATTAATAAGCGCTAAAATAATGCCACCATAAGTAATCCACGATAAGAAATATGGGAAATAAGTAATTGTTTGTATTACTTTTTTAATCTTTTTCATCGGAAGTTCGCTTAACAAAATTGCAAATATAATAGGCGCAGGGAAATTAATACATAATTGAAGTGTGTTCAAACCTAAAGTATTTAGCATAACATGAGCGAATTCAGGGTCTTCAAAGAATTCTTTAAAGTTGTTTATTCCATTCCAATCGCTTGAAAACATTGCTTCAAGAATATCTAATTGGTAATCTCCATCTTTGAAGGCAAGAATAATACCAAACATAGGAAGATAAGCAAAAACAGCGATAAAAATTACACCGAGTGAAACCATTAAAAGAAGCTCAATATTGCTTCTTGTCCAACGTTTTTGTTTTCTGCGTGTAGCAAGAAGAGAAATATTTGCGTCTTTATTTTGATTCTTTTTAAAAATGTTAACCATTTTATTTTCCTCTTACGCTACTTCTAATAATAAGAGTTGGTTTGATTATATGTGTCCCAACTTTATTTGTTTTATTTACAATCATTTCACTAATAATCGAAATCATTTCATCAAGATTTGGTCGTATCGATGTTAACTGAGGTGTAATTAAACTAGAAAAATATAAATCATCGCATCCAACCACTGCTTTGTCGTTTGGAATTGAAATATTGTGTTCACCAAAAACTTGATAGACGCCATAAGCCATCAAATCATTGAAAGCAAATACGGCATCAAAATTGATGTTTTCATCAATCAATTCTTCAGTGCATTTAACGCCACTTTCATTCGAATATGAGCCTTCTTTAATAAGGTTGCTATCAAAAGGTATATTAAATTCTTTTAAGGCATCTTTATAACCATTAAGACGATCAATAGAAGAAGAAACATTGCTTGGACCAGTTATACAAGCTATTCTTCTATAGCCTTGTTTTATAAGATATGTTGTCGCTATTTTAGCTCCATAAACATCGTCGTTAGCAATTTCAAAATGTTTATTAAAGTTTGTGCGACGATCAAGAACCGCAAATGGGAGTCCGCATTCTTTTAATGTTTTTTCTAATTTAGCTTGATTTTGATTATTCTTTAGTGAATCAGCACAAGGAATAATAATTAGAAAATCAACTCTTCTTGCAGCAAATTCTTGTATATATTTAATTTCTTTTTCAAGAGTGTATGTGCTATTGCCAATTAAAAGAGTAATATTCTCTTCATTTAATTTATCTTCTAGTTTTTTAGCAATAGTTGAATAATAGCCGTTACAAATATCAGGACAAATAAAACCAACAGTGTTTGATTTATGAGTTCTTAAACTTCTCGCCATGTTGTCTGGATGATAGCCAAGTTCTTGAGCAACTTCCAAAACAAGCCTTTTGGTTTCTGGTGAAACTTTATAATCTTTTCCATTGAATATAAAAGAAACGCTTGTTACAGAAACATTTGCTTTAGTGGCTACATCTTTAATAGTAACTTTTTTCATATAAGTGTAACCTCAAAATTCTTATCAAAAACTCCGATATCATCGCTGTTAATAGACAAATTGACTTCATCACCAATATTAAGAGATTTATCATTGTTTTCAACAAGAATCAAATTACCATTAACATTAACTTCGTAATAAGTCGCTTCATCATATTCGTAGATATTTGATACATTTCCTTTCATACCTTCATTGACAAAACAAATCTTATTTGCGGGCAATGAAAATCTTATATCATGCAAAGCAAATTGCTTTCCTAGTAGAGCGTGGATTTTTTTAATTGTGTCTTCATTGACGTCTAACCGATGTCCTTCGATTTCATAATCAAAAACATTGCTCATTTTTTCTTTAATTATGTAATTTCCGTTTTTATCTTTTCTATTTGTTTGGAAATGAATGATCTTTTTTGTGGGAACAAGTTTGCCATCAATATTAGAATAGGTTATGAATTTTGCCACAACACATTCAAAATTTTGATAGAAAGCAACATTTCGTAAATCGATATCAAAATTAACATATTCACTAACAATATTTTTCTCACAATATAGAAACACGAATTCATTATTAATCTTAATTGTGTAAAGATACTTATTATCAATGAATTCCTTTTTAATTATTTTACCGTTAAATGTAGTTCCTTCTTTAATAGCGTCTTGATATATGAACATTTGATATTTTCCATCTATCAATTTCCCATTTAACGCATTAGGAAGACATAATCTTTTTCCAAAAACTTCTAATTTTTTATCTTTTACAACGCAATTAACTGTAATTTTATTAGGAATTCTAGGAAGAAGAGTTTCTTCATTTTCTTTAGAAAATAAATGTATTTTATTAAAATCCACTCCAACATAAATTTCATCGCCAATTGAAAGATAATCATTTCTGAATGAACGTACAACAATTTTTTGTTCTCCATTATCAATAAACCCTTCAATATTCATTTCGTTTCCAAGGGATTCGATATTTGAAATTTTTAGTAAGAAAGAATTCTTGTCACCTTTATTAACGATCTTAAAATGTTCTGGTCTAATTCCTAAGATAACATCTTCATTTTTATAAACTCGATATAAATCAAGTTTAGGAAGTGAATCCTTTTCCGCAAGCAAACGAACATTGCTAAATTGAAGAGAAATAAAATTATCATTTAGTGAAAAATTCGCATTAATGAAATTCATTTGAGGTGTTCCTATGAAACCAGCAACAAACAAATTGGCTGGATAATCGTACAAATTCATAGGAGTATCAACTTGTTGAATTACACCTTTTTTCATAACAACAATTCTTGTGCCCATCGTCATAGCTTCAACTTGGTCATGAGTGACATAGATAAATGTTGTCTTTAAGATGTTATGTAATCTTGTAATTTCACTTCTCATTGATGAACGTAGTTTAGCATCAAGATTTGAAAGAGGCTCATCGAGCAAGAATACTTTTGGTTTTCTAACAATCGCACGACCTAAAGCAACACGTTGGCGTTGACCACCACTCATAGCTTTTGGTTTTTTATCTAATTGATCTTCGATATCAAGTATTTTTGCCGCTTGATGCACACGTAAATCAATCTCTTCTTTCGGTACATGTCTAATTTTAAGGCCAAAGGCCATATTATCGTAAACGCTCATATGCGGGTACAAAGCATAATTTTGGAAAACCATTGCCATGTCTCTATCTTTTGGTTCAAGAGAATTTGCTAATACATCATCAATATAAAAATCCCCTGCAGTAATATCTTCAAGTCCAGCAATCATGCGAAGAGTTGTTGATTTTCCACATCCTGATGGACCAACAAAAACGATGAATTCATCATCTTTAATTTCAAGATTAAAATCTGATACCGCTTTAGTGCCGTTATCATAGATTTTATATAGGTGTTTTAGGGAGAGATTAGCCATAGTATTTTCCTTATGTAAATCGTTTTACTAAATCTAGTATAAACATTTGATTAACAAATGACAAGAATTTTTTGAAAACGCTTTCTTAATAAAACTAAAAACTATATATCTATTTTTGACTAAAAATGATTTATTAATACTTTTTGTTTAATTAAACAATGATTTATACGATAATAATTTTATGTCTCATCCATTTAAACATTTTATTCTAATTACAAAACATAGACATCGTGTCATAAAAAATGCATCCCATATGGGCATATTTTTTCATGCCTTAAAACATGATTTAACCAAATATGGCTTTACCGAATTTTTCACTTCTTCAAAATATTACATAGGTGATCATTCACCTGTTTATGAAGAAAGATTATCAAATAATTATTTCTCAAAAGTGTGTCAACACCACACTAAAAGAAATAAACATCATTGGGAGTATTGGACAGATTTTTTTGCAGGAAGAATATT
>DNPJ01000138.1:2307-4948 GCA_003501485.1 Bacillota bacterium | reverse complement strand
CAGAACAACAGCACATAGTAAATAGTATAAACTGCGAGGTGAAATATGCTTGTTAAATTGAAAGATATCGCCAAGATTACTATGGGACAATCACCAGAATCAAAATATTATAACAATAATCAAAATGGGTTACCTTTTTTGCAGGGAAGAACAACTTTTGGGAGAATGTTCCCTTATTATGATACATGGGCATCAGCTTATAATAAAGTTGCATATCCCGATGATATTTTAATGTCTGTTAGGGCACCTGTTGGAGATTTAAATATTTGCCAAACAGCAACCGCTATTGGCAGAGGTATTGCTTCAATTAGAGGAATAAATATTTCAACAAAATATCTCTACTATTTACTCTTGGCTAACAAAAATCATATATGTACTAGATCTACTGGATCTGTTTATGATTCTATATCAAAACCAGATTTAGAAAATTTAAATTTAAATATCCATAACTCACAAGATCAATCACACATAGTAAATATTAATCGTCACTGTTTAAAATTTCCATTAGTTTTGCATCAATTTCTTTATCTTTTGCAAAGAGTTCTTTTAGTTCAAGTTTAAGCTTTTTGATTTCTGCTTCAACTTGTTCTGGTGTCATTTCGTTAGAGTTGTCAATACCTACATATCTGCCAGGAACAAGTGAATAGTCAGCTTCTCTAATTTCTTCAATGGTTGCTGATTTACAGAAACCTTTAATATCTTCATAATTTTCATTTTTCAACCAATTATGATAGGTATCTGCAATTTTGTGAATTTCTTCATCTGTAAGAACTCTTGTTTTCCTATCAATCATTTCACCCATTTGGCGAGCATCTATGAAAAGAGTTCTGCCTTTATTTGCTTTATTCTTTCTTAAAAACCAAGCACATACTGGAATGGCAACAGTCGAGAATAATTGAGTTGGGAGAGTGACTATTGCGTCAACAATGCCATCTTCAAGCATTGCTTTTCTTATCGCATATTCTTCTTTGCCTGATGTTGATAATGAACCATTTGCAAGTAAGAAACCAGCAACGCCATTTGGTGAAAGTTTGGAAATAATATGTTGTATCCATGCATAGTTAGCATTGCCTGCAGGAGGTGTTCCATATATCCATCTAGGATCATTTAACAATTTTGGTTGTCCATAATCACTTATATTAAATGGTGGATTTGCCAAAATATAATCAGCTCTAAGTGTTGGATGTTTGTCATCATGAAATGTATCTGCATTTGAAGAGCCAAGATTTGCATCAATACCACGAATTGCCAAGTTCATTTTTGCAAGACGCCATGTATTGGCTTCTTTTTCTTGTCCATATATTGAAATTGCATCAATATTTCCTTGATGCTCTTGAACAAATTTTGCAGAGTGAACAAACATACCACCAGAGCCACATGCAGGATCGTAAACCTTACCTTTAAATGGCTCAATCATATTAACAAGCAATTCAACAATACATCTTGGAGTATAAAATTCTCCACCTTTTTGCCCTAAACTTTTGAAGAATTCGCCAAGGAAATACTCATATACCTTTCCAAACAAATCACCTTGATATGTTGTTGTGTCAAGTTTATTTGTAAACAGATCAACAAGTTCCCCAAGTGCGGATTTATCTATTTCAAGCTTAGAATAGGTTTTTGGTAAAATGTTTTTTAATGATGGATTTTCTTTTTCAATTTCTACAAAAGCATCATCGAGAACTTTTCCTATTTCTGGAGATTTTGTAAATGTTGTAATATAACTCCATCTTGCTTTTTCTGGAATCCAGAAAACCAATTCTTCCTCGTATGCATCACGATCGTTTTCAAAACCGTCACTTTCTTCAATAAGCTGTTTTCTTCTAACTTCAAACCTGTCAGATAGATATTTTAAGAAAACAAGGCCAAGAACAACATTCATATATTCATAAGGCGCAACACCACCACGAAGTTTGTTTGCAGATGCCCAAAGAACGCTTTCTAAACTTTCTTGTTTTACTTCTTTTTCTTTCTTTTCTCTTGCCATTTTTACTCCTTTAATAACACATAGTTAACATCTATGAGAAGTTTTGATGTATTCATTATAACATAAAAAATCTGTAAATTGTATTTATTTTACAAGATTTTATAAGAAAATTATTATCGCTTAAAAATTGAGTCAAAAAATTATTCTCTCCAGTTAATGCAACAAAATTGTATTTTTTTGGAGCAAATCGTATATCACCCAAAATGACTTGCAAAAGAAACATATTTACGGTAAAACACAAACACCTTGGAGGTGGTCTATGAAAAAGATTGTTAAACTTGTAAATATGAGTTTCAAAAACTCACAAGAATATTTTAGGCAAACCATTGATATTCAACACATTAAGGCTGATTTCGTTGAAACATTGTCAGCCGAGCAAAAGCATATCTTTGATGAATTGTTGTCAAGTATATACAAACTTCACAATCTAGATATTGAAGAAAACATAATTCATACCTACAATATCTGCAAAGAGGTTTTTAAACTAAGATAAACTTAAACCTTAGTAGGCTTGTGGTCTATCCGTTTTATTCTAGGAGATAATATGAAAGCAAGATTTGTTTGTAATGTTTCTAATGCAAGATTAGCAAGAAACAAGATTGATAAGCGTGATGGTTTTGAAACCAAGTATGTAGTTGAAAGAGTGGTATATTT
>DNPJ01000138.1:0-2253 GCA_003501485.1 Bacillota bacterium | reverse complement strand
GATATTTGGCAAGAGATTCTTTTATATATTTAAGGGAACATTTGCTAGAAGATAACCCTAATATCGTTGCACATAAACACGAAATGTATATTGATAACAAGGGCTGTTTTCACGTAATTATGTTTTGTTGTTTACAAAGCGATATTATGCTTTTAGTTTACAGTGATGGCGAAGATTATGCCAAGTATGTTTCTATAATTTCAAATGGAGGTGAAAAAGTTGAACCACGTTTTGCAACTAGTAAAAGATACACTAGAAAACGAAAAACTCAGTGCAGAAGAGCAACTGCAACTAACTAAAATTTGCGAATTAGAAGATAATTTCGTAAAAGATTTTTCAAAAGAAAAATGGCGAGAGTATTTTAATTTAGACATAGAAAAAGGTCAACTTGTAAACCTACAAATTGACCGTATTGTTGAGATTACTTTTAACATTTGTAAAAAGTTGTTTATGAATTCTTAATAAAATTGATTAAATTTGGCAAATTTAATTTTACCAGGTTTTTAAACTCCTTTTCAAATCTTTGTTTGTTTTCTGGAGATAGTCTTGACAAATCGTTGTTAAAATCTTTTGCAGATTTTGTAAATTTTGCAATAAATTCTTGATATTCGCATTCTAACTCTGCTGAATTTTTCATTATTATGCTCCTTTTAAAGTATTTTTTATTGTTGCGATTATTTCTTCACATTTCTTTTTGGATAGCCCAAAATCGTGAGCAATTTGCATCAAATCACTTTCTGTTGGCTTACCGTTTAAGTTAACACTCATTTCGTGTTCTGGCTTATTTGGTAAGGATGTTATATCGTATGCGGGTGACAATTTGTATCCTTTAAGATTTTCATCATATAGGAATGAGAAATTTTTGCTATGATCGTCTCTGTTTTTATAGAAGACATTGAAGCACATACGTCTAAAAGCCTCATACATATCATTTTCTCTGTCAGCACTTATTTTGCAAATAACTTGAAATAAATGTCCATAATCTAGATTTGGCAATCTATGAGTTGTTTCAAGTAGTGCAGATAATGATATCATATGAATTTTTTTGTTTTCTATTCTATCAAATCTTTTTGCTCCAAAGAAGCCACTGCAAATTTTAGAATCAAATAATTTAAACTCATTGACATTTATCCCACATTTCTTTGCAAGTTGGTTGGCATTAAATTCTTTTTCCCCAATATTTTTAGGGTCTATTTGACAAGGAAATTTTACTATCCATTCTTCATCATTATAGGTAATATGTGCTTTTGGTCTTGCACCACCGCTAGATCCACCTAGGTTAAAAATACTATCTAGGTCAACATTTTCAGCATCATCGTTTAGTATTTTTTCAGCCTCAGTTGCAATTTCATCTAGATTGTAGTTTTCAGTTGCCGTGTCTAAACTTTTATTTGGCTCATATTCTAATGCGCCTAAACCATTCCTGTTTATTATAGATAATTTTTGAAGTGGAGAGAGTCTATCAAAGTTGATTCCATATTTGTTTAGCATTCGTCTAACCAAAAGTTCGCCCCAGCCATCTGGTAATGAATCCCAAAATACGCCATATAAACCATTGAATGTTGGTTTATCGTTCACATAAATTTTATTTGATAAAGGCAATGAAATTGGCGAAATTGAAAATCCGTTTTTTAACCATTCATCATCATATTGAAAAGCTATGCTCCCATTTTTTAATTCAGCAAGGTAACCAACAATCTTTCCATTATACTTAACATTTAATTTTTTCACTTCTTCAATATTCATCTTAATACTCCCTTAAGTCTGAAACTTGCTCATTGCCAAAAAGCATGTTAAAATCTGCAAGGGCATTTAATACACTTGCAATCTTCAAAAGTGAGTTGAAAGATATTTCCCCAGTACTTTCGAATCTTCTAATTGAAGCATAACTTACACCAGATCTTTGCGAAAGTTCTTGTTGTGTAAGTTTTAGTTCTTTTCGTCTTTCTTTAACTCTTTCTACTATTCCACTTAAAACACCTTGTTCTGTTAGTGTGTGGACAAAATTGTTTAAATCATATTTATTTTTCATACTGCTCATATTTTAGCACTTTTATTTATTATTGTCAATAAAATGCTAATATATTAGCGATTTAATTTTAAAGAAAAATTATAATAGTTGTTAAAATGTTGAAAATGCACCCAAAACATAAAATCTTGAAAAAGTGCACCATTTGTGCACCGTAGATTTCAAAGGTTCTGTGTTTAGATGGCAAAAGTTGGGCAAGTTAGTGAGTTTATTACACAATTTTA
>DNPJ01000111.1 GCA_003501485.1 Bacillota bacterium | reverse complement strand
CTAACGAAACAAAACAATATTCATTGACTGTTAAAGGTTCAGAACTAAAAACATACGATGCATACGGTAAAGAAACATACATCTTAGAAAAAGGTGACTATTACTTATCAATTGGCAAAGATAGCCATGATGCATTAAATAATATTCTAGCTAGTAAGGGCTATTCTTCATCTAACGGAATGGTTTCTTCAACCGGAGAAAGCACAAATGGTAATTCTTCATTAGCATATAAAATAAGCATTGAAAACGATGATTTTGAAACATTTTCAGTCAGTGAACACACTGGTTATGAAATTAAAAATCAGCTTTCATCAACTTCAGATTTGAATGTTTATAACGGCACAAAAGATGATCAATCGATAACATATTTGTCTCGTTCAAACTGGGCATCAACTTATCCGACTGCCCCAATTTCACTCAACTGTAATAATTCAACAATGGTTTATGATATGCAATATGATCACGCCATCGACAGTGGAGAAGGGCTTGAAATGCCTATCATGGATCAAGTCACAGTTAGCGATGAATTCTTAAGTCAATTTGCTGATCTTAAAAGAAGAAGACTATCGCTTATTATGCTTCGTGGATATGACTATGACGATCCAATTTGGGACGATTTATTGAATCAACTTTCATGGGCAGATTTAAATAATCTTACATCTGGAGGATATTTAACGCTTCATTCATTGACAAGCATCAATGCTCCAAGTGGTGTTTCTCGTGATGGAACATTCGGTTTAATCCTTAATGGGGTTGCTCAAGGCATTGGCTATCCTGCCAGCAATGTTGCAAGTAGCACATTTAACACTGAACTTATCGAAAAAATGGGCAATATATTTGGAAATGAATGCCTCCATAAAGGTGTTCATCAATTATATGGTCCAAGTGCTGATATGCATCGTACACCCTATGGTGGTCGTAACGCTGAATATTATAGTGAAGACCCATTTATGTCTGGAAAAATGCTTACAGCCGAATGCAAAGGAATCGAAGACAAAGGTATTATGGTTTGCGCAAAACACTTTGCATTCAACGACCAAGAAATGAATAGATGTGGTGTGGCCACATTCTTAAATGAGCAAAGCGCAAGAGAAATATATCTTAAAGGATGGGAAATGGCTTTTAATTCCACAAAAATTAGTTCAATTATGGCCTCATTTGCTCGTCTAGGCACTAGATATGTCGGTGCATGTGTCGGTTTAATGGATGATATTTTAAGAAAAGAATGGAATTTCAAAGGATTTGTTGAGACTGATTCCGCCTTTGACCAAGAATATATGACAACTCCAAATGCTCGTGCAGAAGCAGTTATTGCTGGTGTTGACTATTGGATGGATGGCGGTTCCTGGTTACACTTCGACGGATTTAAAAACAATCCAAAAGTTGTTTTAGCGGTAAGAGAAAGTGCACACCGCATGCTTTATTCTTATGTTAATTCTGCGATTATGAATGGAACGAGCAGTAATACACAAATTATAACTGTTACTCCTCCATGGATTAACGCGATTACAGCTCTTAGAATTGTAAGCGGAATTCTTGCTGGTCTTTCTATTATCGGATTAGCGATTTCACTTGTCTTCTATTTTAAAGATAAAGAAAAATATATAACTTTATATGAAGCTGATATTAACAATGAAAAGAAATATAAAAAGATTGAGCTTATTTCTGGTGCTTCATTTATGAGTGCTGTTTGTGCTGGACTAGCGATATTCTTAGGTGTTTCTTTGACAAGTGGCGTAGTTCAAGACAACTTAAAGAACGATCAAGAACAAAGCGAAAATATTTTAAATGAATATCCAACAAGTTACGAATTTAAAGTTACTGATGGTTTAGGATATTTTGACGCTGACACAAAAGGTGTCAATAATGAAGAGCAATGTATCGGAATTCGTGGTGAAAACTATGAAAATGAATACGTCTTTGGATTTGAAGCAAGTGGCAAAACTACCGCTTTATTAACTATAAATATAAGTGGCTCAAATGTTACTAGATCAATTATGGATACTTTCAAACCATATGTTAATGGAGTTCCTTATTACACTAGCAGTGTTACAAGTGTTGGAGAACTTTGGACCGAATATTTCTATATTGATTTAGGTGAAATTGAAATAAATAAGGGCTATAACTGTGTTTCATTTATTTATGTTGAACCAAATCCAGGAGTTAGCCTTAACCTTAGAAGTGTTTCTCTTTATACAAAAGCAAACATTACTCAGGTAAGCGCAACTCGTCCAAATTATATAGAATATAAGGCTTATACTTTTGACGCTATCGATTATCGTGTTGTCACTAATGGTGGTAAAAACTCAAATGAAAATTGCATTGGAGCTTATTATGTATCACCTGAAAACTGTACATTAAATATTGACTACATTATTAATGCAGAAGAAGATGGAACATATCCATTATTCTATACTGTTTCAACTGCTAGTGGTTTTATTACTCCGATTAATACAATTTATGAAACCTGGATTAACGGTGAAAGTTTGACTGCAAACGGAAATATGCCAACAGGCGGTTCACCATGGACAAATTATTCGACAGTTTTCTTTGGAAATGTCAAATTAAATAAAGGAAATAATAATATCCACATTGAGTATGATTGGAACAACACCAATAACGCTGGTGTTCCAACAACAAACTTTAGGAACATTGTTTTCTATTCAAATAAATTACTTTCATTAAGCGAACCTGAACATAGTTGTTCACATGTTTGTTCTGTTTGTGGCGGCTGTCTTGATGATAATTGTTTATTCTCTTCCTGCCGCGATAATAAGTGTAAATGTGTTAGAGATGAATACGTGATTGGCGCAGATCAATATTCAACCATCTATGGTCACCTCAATTATAATTCATCAAAAGATATCGTTGAATTAGACACTACATATAATTATGGATATGTCGCATATAGCATTTCTTCATCCACAAATGGTGCAGCGAAACTTGCTATAACAATTTCGCGCAATTCCACTGATGTATGGCCTGTATGTGATTATTTCAGAATCTGGGTTAACGATGGTTCAACTGAAGATTATGAAAGTGGTGACAAAAGCAAGGTTCTTTCAAAAGGAAAATATACAGCGATGACTGTTTCAGGATCTTCTCAAGTTTTTGACACAATCGAAATTGGTCTTATCGATTTAAATGAAGGCGACAATAAAATTGTTATCGGTTGGACCGGCGTTGGTAATAGCGCTTATGCCTTCTCATTAAAGGATGTTAGATTAACAACTGTAAATAACACCATTACAGTTAAATAATCTCATCATAAATTCATAAAGGAGAAATACATGAAATTTAAAAAATTATTTACGATTTTATGTTCGCTCGTCCTTCTTTCTTCATGTGGTGAAAACCCTTCTGAACCTTCTTCATCAGGGTCAACAACAACTACAACGACTACAATAACGGAAGAAACTGTTCCTGTTGAAAGCGTAGAAATAAGTCAAAGCGAATTAAATCTAGACCTTTATGGTGAAACTAATGCCACTTTAGTAGCGAGTGTACTACCAGAAAATGCATCCGATAAAACTCTTAATTGGATATCGACAAATTCTAGCGTTGCAAGCGTTAAAGATGGTATTGTTACCGCTAAAAAGGTTGGTACAACAACTGTTAAAGCTGTCTCTGTTTCTGATATGAGTAAATTTGACAGCGTTACAGTAAATGTAGTTGATTCAACTCCAATTCCAGATAAATATATATTTGAAAGTAATGATTACCGTGTTGTTACAAATGGTTCAAAAACCAATGATGGAATCGGTGCTCTTACTGGTGACGTATTATCGATTGAATATACAGTTCACATTGGCAAAGAGGAAAAGGTAAAAATTGGATACAACATTTCAACTCGCCAAGTACTTACAGCTGTTAAAGATATTTATTCATTATCTATCAATGGTGTTAAACAAGCTGATTCTGCTGCTACAATTCCTGCTGAAGGAGAGATGTGGAAAACATATTACGATGTTGAAATTGGTGAATACGATTTAGTAAGTGGTGATAATAAAATTACTATTACTTATGATTACTCTAAAACAAGCCATCCAGGTGTTAACTTTAAACAATTGTTAATTTATTCTTTTGGTGAAGTCAAACTTGTTGAACCTCCTCACACATGCCAACATTTATGCGATATTTGTGGAAAGTGTACAGATGAAACATGCAAATTCACTTCATGCAGCGAAAAATGTACATGTGTCAAAACAAATTACGAATTAGACGTTAAAGATAGCGCAACAGCATATGGCGATATCAGTTTGGTTAATAATGTGATGATGAATGTTAATCCTTACGGATATGGATATGTTAAGTTTAAATTTAATGCCGAAAAAGCCGGCAATGCTTTATTAAGCGTCAATATCAGTGAAAACAATGTTGCTTCATGGGCTGTTTGTGACTATTTTAGAATTTATGTCAATAGCGGAACTAAAGCTGATTGGGATAATGATAGTAAGACTGGAATATTAAGTAAGACAGTTTATACCGCTATGACGATCCAAGGTAATAGCGCAGAAATGCATGATATTAAAGTAGGCTTAGTTAATGTTGTTGCTGGTACAAACACAATCGTTATAGGTTGGTCCGCTGTTAATCAAATACAGTATTCATTCTCGTTAGGTGGTATTGCTCTTGAAACTGTTGAGAATGTAATTACTAAAGCCCCAATCCATTTATGCACATCTATTTGTCCTATTTGTGGACATTGTCAAAATGCAGCATGTGAAGAAGACGAATGTTTAGAAAAATGCACATGTGGTGCCCTTCAAAACGCTTCATTTAAAGCAGTCAACGCTAATAACTATGTCTACACAGGCGCTGATGCAAATGTGAATGATGGTATTGATGTAGAAAACGATTATTTCCAACTCGTTGGAAGTAGCGCTAATATCAACCACCTTGTCTTTAATATTAAGTCAAGCAAGGCATCAAAGGCTGCTTTATATTTAACTATTAAAGCCTCTTCTGGTCTTAATGTTAGTGGGGTTGATGGACAAAACGTTATTAAATTTATTAATGGGTTAACTGGTGCAGAAACAAATTTGATTGCCAATATTCCAAATAGTGAAGAATTTGTTAGCGTTAAACTCGGTATCGTTGATTTAGTTCCATACGGAAGTGATGGAAATTACAATTCCATTAAAATGTGGCTCCAAGGTTGGAGCGGAAACATTCAAATTCGTTCACTTGATATTTATACAAGTCAAGATGTGGAACTAACATTCCCATTTACTCCACATGTTTGTACATCTATTTGCCCTATTTGTGGAAAATGCACAAATGAAGAATGCCAAGAACCAGCATGTTTAGAAAAATGTAATTGTCCAAAAACAAAAGAAACACTTCTTCCAATGTCAACATATACATATGCAAATCATGAACCTGGTTTGTATAGCGATGTTACATCTGATGGACTTGTCGGACATGCTGTTAGCGGTCATTTATTCCATTTTAAATCCTATTTTGTTACCGATAAGGTAGCTACAGTTGCTGTTTATCTTCAAGTAAAAGGTGCAGATGGACAAAGCTTCTCAATTAGAAGTGGCTCAGGATATACTCAACTTGGTATTGTTAGTGCTTTAGGCAGTGACCCAAATACAAGACTTAGCAATGTTAATACAACTGTTAGTCTTTCTTCTACAAGTACAACTGACGTTTATGTTGGTTCATTAAATATTATTCCTGGCGAAATTGGTGGATTCGCAACATGGATTGGTGATTTAAGTGCAGATATAACAATCACTAATATTAAGTTAGTTGCCGATAGTAATATAACTCTTCAAGGCGTTAAAAATGTCAAAAACGCTGAAGGACATACATGCTCTTTCTGCGGTGGATGTGCCAATAAATGTGGTGAATGTGCATTTAATTGTACATGCGAAGAACTTAAAACCACTTCACTTAATTTTGCGGATAGCTGCTATGATGTTCATATCACCGATTATAAAACAACATACAACGATGAAAATGTTATCAAAGTAAGTTCTATTCCTGCAGGATTTGCAATTAATCATGTAAAATCATATTTCACTGTTGATAAAGATACATGCTTATTAATTAATATGTCTATGATTAGCGAAGCTTCAACAAAATCAATTTCCTCAATCAATTGCTGAAGGAAGCAAATTCCAATATGGTATTGTTAGCGAAGTTGGCAATGATTCAAGTGATAATTATGTCACATTAACAAGTGAAATTAATTCTAATGATTATACAAATGTATCATTAGGAAGAATTTACCTTAAAGCAGGTGAAAAATTATTCCTTGGTTTCTGGCTAAACGCCACTGATACATATTACATGAAAGATGTTTCTTTCGTATCGAATAATGGCGCAACAGTGAGTGCTGTTTTGGCTAAATAAAATGGCTCTTTGAATTCTATTGTGGATTTATGTGGATTTGCAAGAAAATAAGAGCAAAAAAGATGTGAATTCTATTGTGGATTCTA
>DNPJ01000068.1 GCA_003501485.1 Bacillota bacterium | reverse complement strand
GCAAAATATTTCATAGCGTCATTTAGGCTATCAAACTTGTCCTTAAACTTTTCAAGTGCTCGTTTAAAAATCTCATACTCATCTTGATTGTAAACTCTAATCATATATTGAGTTTTCAAGTCTTTTGTTTTAATTCTAGCCATTTTAGCCTCCTAATTATTTTCTAGTCTTTCTATGTAGTAGGAAATTTCGCAAAAGAGCAAATCTCGTTTGCACATTTTGAGATATTTCCGCCCGTACCAAAAATTCGCAGAATTTTTACATCTCTTTCTATTTCTAATTAAAGGGGCAATGATTGTTTTTGTTTGCTTTTACATTTTAAAAATCCTCCTTTTGTTTGAATTTACTTATACGAAAAAATACCTATCGTGGTAATAGGTATTTTTACTATTTTTAGAACATTCAAAAAACGATTTCAAATTGTTTAAGCTATCTTCACTAGATATTATTTTTCAAATATATTCATCTGTAAATTATTGGTTTTGTATTTAATAGCATTATTTATAAAATTGTACAAGTCACATTCATTTGTTTTTTCGCTAATAGTGTAATCACAGTCATTGATTAGTTCTTCGCTCTGTCTTTCAGTTTCAAACTTTTCCTGGCTCACGCAATATTGACCATCTCGTAAAATGATATTATTCTTTCTAAATTCTTCTGAAGTATTAACATTAATATGAATTACTTTTCTTACAATATTTTTAAAATAATCTATACATTTTTTGTGTCTTAAACCATCTACAACCAAAATATTATCATTTATAAAATTATTAAGTATCGTATACTCCATAAAATCTTCAAAATTGTTATGTATCACTGTTTGACCAACTTTTTGTAGATTTAATCTATTTATTTCCAAATTTTGTTTTAAACACAGCAATTTCAAATAATCTGAAAAACTATTTCTTTTACAATTAAACATCTTAGAAATTTTTTCTGCCCAATATGTTTTACCACTTCCAATTTTACCAGATATTAAAATAACCACATTAGGATATTTTAAATTGTAATCTATCCAGCCTAGCTTGTCTTTTTTATCGATATTAAATGGTGGTATAGTAATAGGTTTTGTAATCCACATTAAGGAAACATATTTTTTCTCAATTCTATCTTCCCAGAATACATCATCAAAGGCACAAATTTCTTTCGAATACTTTTGTTTTAAAATATCTAAATTTAAATCGTTATCTTTACTAAAAAACTTAACATTTTCAATTATTGAATATGCTGTTACAGGTTTTCCTGAATCCTTAATAAACATAATATCTTTATCTTTTACTTTTAGGTACGGAGAGCATTTGTTAATTGAAAATCTAGATTCAATTGTTTTTTTACCAGAAAGCATGTAAGAATAAAAAGGTTGTGCAACAATAGGCAAGTGTAAATTTACACCAGCACATATCTTTATATCATTTAAAACACATTCATTTAGAAGCTTTGTCCCAATATTTTCCATATTCTTTATACTCCAAACTTATAATATTTTCTATAAAATCAACAATTTCTTTTTTATCTTTATATACTTTTAAACAAAATCGATAAGATTTTTTGCTTCTTAAATTTAATATTTCACTCACCAGTTTCGTATTATTACATTTAAATACTCTATTCCCAGACGTCCAAAAATTGACAAGCTTTAATTTGTCGTTTCGCATACTTACAGTAGGAAGAATATCCGAATCATAAATTTTTTCAAATTTTTTTTTGTTGAAAGAGTCTGTGATGGCAACAATTTAATTCTAATGTTATTTATCGTATATTCACGCCATCTAATTTCTTCATTTTTATTTGAAAAAATAAAGTTGATTGTTTCATTGCGAACATACTTAAAAATTAGCAAATTGCCATATCTCCAATCAATAGGAAAATTTGTTATTTTGTTGTCCAAAATACTATTTATTTCAAATGGGGAAGATATGTAATTGATTGTTTCCACATCTTCTTCAATCAATTCATATCCAACCTTTTTAGCAAAATTAATTATATCAGTTCTTTCTCTTTCAATAGATTCTCTAACTCCAAAAGGTGGGAATATAACAAAAAGAAACGCATTAATATTAGACAGTTTACCAAACTTAAAGATAAAATTCAGATAAGCATCTTTGTACCATGGAGGATCGCAAATAATCGCGTCAAATTTTTTCTTTGTAGAATATGTCATAATATCCGATACTACTTTATTTTGAAATCTTATACTTGTAATATTTTTCTCTATAAATGTAACATCTCTTTTCTTTAAGAATGCGTTTTTATTGTAAATAAGTGAGGGTGTACCAACAAAAAGAAATCTGTTATTATGATCACAATACTTTGAAATCTTATTGAATAAATAATTTTGAGTTTTATATGTAAATCTCCAATCGGAATCTAACATGTGCGGAATTGGATTATATTTAACATATTTATAAATACTTCTTTTATAAATGTGCTTGTTTTTTGTTGTTTCTAAAAGAATATTCGTTTTTTTATTATTATTAAGATTACTCTCTTTTAAAAATTTCACACAATCAACAATAAAACATCCTTTGCAATTTTTAATAAAAGTTTGTAAATTTGTAGTAGCTTTATTTACAAGGGATTTATGAATTATTTCTTCATAAAACTTATCCATATGATTTAATCCTTTATCTTAATCTCACAAATATTTTGTTGAATTTCCTCTGTTGTAAAACGTTTTTTTATTTCATCGCACCATGCTTTTATTGCAATATTTTGATTATCTATTGCTTTTTTGCTATCTGGATTTTTTATCATTCGACCCATAGTTGGTGTAAATTGAAATATTTTCAGTGGAATTATCCTTAAAGGGAAATAAAAAGAAATTTCTTTTTGAACCTTATCCATAAAATTAGCAATTCTTTCTTTTATATTTCTGATGCTATTTGTTGTAAGTGTAATATAACCATAAACATCAAATCCATATTCTATATATTTTTTTAAAGTCTTAAAAGATTTATAATAGAATTCTTTTTTCAACATACAATTATATTCATAGGATTCTTCATCAAAACCTTTAAAACAGCAAACTTTGCCATAGTTTTTGTAGGAAGCCAATTCTTTAATTTCGTCTTCACTAAGATATGTAAACATACTTTCTGTTGATAAAGTATCATCTGACCAAATATAATATTTTTTATCCAAATTTCTCTTTTTCAACTCTCTAGCCAACCATAAAGGCCACTCTGGTGTTAATTCAGGATTGCCGCCAGATAAATCTATAACAGTTTTGTCTTTACACTGCATTTCTAGATGGTCAACAATTTCACTCGTTGAAAACCATTTAGAATTTTGATCACTTAAATTTTTAAGGTTGTCAGGTACAAAACAATACCAGCAATTCATATTACAAATTGGCAATTGAAAAACCTGTACATTAATTTAAGGTTCATTATATGGTAAACCAAAATATTTATTGGCGGGATCTATTGGCAATGGATCATTTATCCAGTCTTTTATTTGTCTTTTAAAATGATGTATTCTAGCATAACCTCCACAAGTGGACTTCTCTGTTAAATCTTGTTCCTGCTCAGATCCTTCAATTTTTGCTAATAAAATTTTCTGATTTTCTACATCAATAAATCTTTTTCTATCCATTATCCTTCTCCTTTAAATGTTTAATTTCAATTTTTATCCACTCCATTATAATGTTTACAATATAATTACACTCATTTTCAGTTAAGATATGTGTTTTTTCAATAGAGTGCCATTTTTTTAAACATTCACGACAACATGTTGCTGTCGCATGTTGAGCTATGAATACCGGATGTCCTTTCATTGGTGTTTGTTTTCCGTCATTAAATGTTGAAATATCTTTAAGATGCTTGGATACAAAATCATAAGCATGAGATTCAATCATATTAATTCCTTTTTTATCAATATAATCAAAATCTTTGGTTTTTAAATGAAATGAACTCCTAAATTTTGAATTTTTTAATCTATATAAAATTTGTGATATGTTCTCCATGTTTATATAATTGCATATTTTGATGAAATCTTATAGTATTTTAACAAAAAATATAAAAAAATCTCTTATGTACTCTCACATCGAAATTTCTTTCTTTATCAAATTTTCTTTCTTTATCTAACAAAACAAAAAAATATATTTTTATTTATTATATATACAATGGTGGGCAACCATTTTTTATTTGTTAGATATAAAATTGTGT